>CALATC010000091.1 GCA_937891475.1 uncultured Granulicatella sp.
AATTCTATAATCAAAAATTAGCTGAGTATGTAACATTAACAAAGAAAAATCCAGACTTAGCTAGAGCGTCACGTTTAATTAAGCTCTATAACTTTTGCCCAAAATATTATAATTCAATTGTATTCCCAGTCTATTATGCAATTTGGAAATTGAAAAATGGCATAAAAGAAGTAAAGGTAGATGAATAAGATAAATGAGGAGAAAATTTAATTTATGATAAGCGTTATCGTACCCGTTTATAATGTGGAAGAATATTTAGAAGAATGTCTAGAAAGTATAAAGCAGCAAACTTTCACTGATATTGAAGTGATACTAGTTAATGATGGCTCAACTGATGGTTCAAGGGAAATATGTGAACGGTTTTGTCAGAAAGACAGTCGTTTTAAGTTAATTAATCAAGAAAATCAAGGACAAAGTGTCGCAAGGAATCGCGGTGTTAAAGAATCTGTTGGAAAATTTATTATGTTTGTGGATAGCGATGATGTTATCAATAAAAACCTGTTAGAAGTACTACTTCCTTACATGAAGACGGAAGTGGATATCGTAGAATGTAGAATGACAAGAAAAAAAGAAGAATTTTATCTTAATAAGCCTTCTAAAATTGTATTTAAAGGAAATGCTAAAGAAGCAATTCTTAATTGTATTGAGATTAAAGAAGTGAAGTTTTGTCCAGTTACAAAACTATATAGAAGAGAAATTGTTGAAAAAGTTCCATTTTTAGAAGGATATATTTACGAAGATGTTTTTACAGGAATAAATTATTTAAAACATATGCGAAAAATAGTAGTTGTTGATTATATTGGTTATTATTATCGAGTTCGTCCAAATAGTACTATGACGAAATCCTATACTGAAAAAGATTTAGATATTTTTAAAGTGGGAAATCAGTTAATAGATTCTTTTAAAGATGATGAAAATATGCTTCCGTACATTGGTTATTTTATGTTTTATCTTGGTCATGGACACTATTTAAAAGATGGGATTAATACGAAGAGTCCGTATGTTGATTTATATGAAGATTTTATTCAAAACGCTGCTTTTATAGCAAAGCAATCCAAGGAAGTTGTTCGAAAATATCGTCTATTGAGACTGTACTTATTTGCTCCAAAATATTATACAACTTTTACTCATCCTATTTATATAGGTTTGCAAAAGAGATGGATTGCTGCTAAAAAAGTAATGAATCATCTAAACGATAAATTACATATAAGAAAAAATTGAGTATTTAAATAAGTAGGATAATACAATAAATTTAAAAGGAAATGTTAGAAAGAATATGATTAGTATAATAGTTCCAGTTTATAATGTAGAAAATTATCTGGAAGAATGTTTAGAGAGTATAAAAAATCAAACGTTTACAGATATCGAAGTAATATTAGTTAACGATGGATCTACTGACAACTCAAAAGAAATTTGTGAGGAATATTGTAGGAAAGATTCTCGTTTTCACTTAATAAATCAGGAAAACCAAGGGCAGAGTATTGCAAGAAATAGAGGCGTTGCTGAGTCTACAGGAGAATTCATTATTTTTATTGATAGTGACGATATAGTAAAGTTTGATTTGTTGGCGCAATTAAAGAAGTATATGTCTGATGGAATTGATATTGTAGAATGTAATAGAACCGAGGATATTCATTGTTTAAATTTCGAAGAAAAAGTAATTGATGTTAAAGAATTGGATTCAAATGAAGCATTATATGAATGTTTTAATCATAGAGTAAGTTGGAGCCCAGTCGCAAAACTCTATCGTCGTGAAATAGTGGAGAAAGTTCCGTTTTTAGAAAATTTAATTTATGAAGATTTTTATACTGGAATCGTCTCTTTAAAGTATATTCAAAAAATGAGAAAAATTGACTATATTGGTTATTATTATCGATATCATACTTCTAGTACGATGAACCAAAAATATTCAGAAAAGAATCTTGATATTTTTAAGGTTGGCGAAAAATTATTAGAGGAATTTAGAGAAGATAATTGGTTACCTTATGTAGGGAATATGTTATTTTTAGTCGGTATTGGTCATTTTAAAAAGTATCGTATAAGAATTGGACATCCCTACTATCAGTTATACATTGATGCAATTCATAAATATGCTGAAATAGCTAAGGAATCATCCGATATTTTCAATTCCAGTAAATTATTAAGATGGTATAGTTATTCACCAAAATATTTTTTTAGTTTATATTATCCTTTGTATTTAAAATATTTAGACATTCGAAAAAAATGGAAAATTTAATAGGAGGCTATTTATGATTAGTGTCATTGTACCTGTTTATAATGTTGAAGAGTATCTAGAAGAATGTTTAGATAGTATTCAATGTCAAACATATACAAATTTTGAAGTGATATTAGTCAACGATGGATCAACAGATGCTTCAAAAGAAATTTGTGAGAGATTTTGTAGGCAGGACAGTCGTTTTCATTTAATCAATCAAGAAAATAAAGGATTAAGTGGTGCAAGAAACCGTGGTATGAGCGAATCCCAAGGTGAATTTATTACTTTTGTAGACAGTGATGATGTTCTTAAAGAAGATATGTTGGAACAATTGATAAAACAGGTTACCTCAGATGATATCGATATTGTAGAGTGTTGGTATACGAATGATCAAAAAGAATTAGCAATCCCTTCACCAGAAAAAGTAAAAATTATTTTTCAAGGGAATACTAAAGAAGCTTTAGTTTCTTTATGTAGAGATAATATTGTTCGTTTGAATGCAGTTGCTAAACTTTTTAGAAGAGAAGTAATTTTCAATTTTCCATTTTTAGAAGGTTTATTTTATGAAGATGTTTATGGAGGAATTGGAATCTTAAAACAGATTCGTAGAATGGTGAAAATCGATTATATAGGATATTATTACCGTGTACGACAAGGTAGTATTATGAATCGAGAATTTAATTTGAAAAATTTAGATTTATTTACAATATGTGATAAAGTCGAACAATTATATGAAGGAGATGTAGAGCTACTTCCATACATTCATCGTCGCTTGTTCCATTTAGTCTTGATGCACGTTGTCGATTATCATATATTCGAGGGGAATCCATATCAAGAGAAATATGTGGAATATTTGAATCGATACTCTAAAAGTTCAAGCCCATCATTTTTAATGAGAGCTTATCAATTATTCCCACAAAATATTGTCTTCATTTCAAGAGTTGTTGGAGCGATTCAATGGAGATTTGAAAAATATATTATAAAAGGATTATGGAAAGGGATGAAGTAGCATGAACTATTATTTAAAAGAAAGATATGCTGAAGCTAAACATGCAGGATCTAAAGCAAGATTAGATGCTGAAAAAATAATGTTAGAAGCAGGCTATCAACCTTTTTTCTTAAATAGTCATTCAAATGCTGTTCCTTTAACAAAAGACGATGTAATCGTTCTTCAATTTCCATTATTATGGCATTCGTTAAAAACACAAATTTTAACGAGATTTTTGAAAAATAGAAAGTTCAAAGCTTATTTACTCATCCATGATATTGAGTCACTTAGAAATAGAAAGATAAAGACATTTAAAGAGTTTAAACATTCCATTATCTATTTTTTACAAAATAAAACAGTACTGGAAAAAGTAGATGGTATTATCGCTCATAATGATAAGATGAAAGCAGAATTAGTGAGATTAGGAATTCCAGAGAAGAAGATTGTTGCATTAGAAATCTTTGATTATGTCATTCCTCATTATGAAGAGAAGACAACTTATGAGAAGAATACAGTTATCGTTGCAGGAAATTTTGATATTCGAAAAACAAAATATGCAAGACAATTACCTGGAATTCCGGAATTTTCTATTTATGGAATCAACTTCGAAGAAGAGAATCTTCCTTTGAATGTTCATTATAAAGGCGCTTTTTCTCCTGATGAACTTTTTCATCACCTTCAAGGTGGCTTTGGTTTAGTTTGGGATGGAGATAGCCCCTATACTTGTAGTGGAATGTATGGAGAATATTTAAAGATGAATAACCCGCATAAAGCTTCTCTTTATTTAGCCTCAGGGTTTCCAATGATTGTATGGAGCCAATCTGCTTTAGCTGATTTTGTCAGAAAAAATCAATGTGGAATCATAGTTGATTCATTATTTGAAATTTCAGAATCTTTAGATTCTCTTTCAGAAAATGACTATCAAGAGCTAATTAAAAATAGTAAAAAAATCGGAGAAAAAATTCGTGATGGGTATTTTCTAAAAACAGCTTTAGAAAAGTGTGAAAGGAAATTGTAGCCTATGAAACTACAAACATTACGAGAAAAAATCATTCGATATTGTCAAATCGTAAAATATTATGGAGTTAAGCAGACAGTAGCTTATTATCTTGCGCAACAATCTGAGACGAAGTTCTATGATTTTCATAAAAAGATTCTTTTAGATTTTGTATTGAAATTACGTAAAGAAGCTCAAATAGATGAATCGAGTAATGAGAACGAAGAAGTTGATACAGAGTTTCCAAAAATTATTTGGACAATGTGGCAACAGGGAGAAGCACAAATGCCTGAAACGGTAAAAGCTTCACTGAAGACAATTAAAGACTTTGCCAAAAGAAATGGTTGTGAATGTTATTTATTAACGGATGAAAATCTTGCGGATTTCATTAATATTCCTGCAGATATCACCGAAAAATATGAGAACAAAGAATTATCAGCTGCACATTATTCAGATATTATTCGTTTTAGTTTGTTATACCAATATGGTGGAATATGGATGGATGCAACTTTATTTGTCTCGCCTTATGCAACTTTAGAAATATTTGAAGGAGACTTTTTTACTTTGAATCATCCACCTATACACACGGATAAAATAGAACGAGCTATTGGTGATTTTAAATGGTCAGGTTTCTTTTTAGCAGGGAAAAAAAGGAAGCCATATTTTAAACATATTCTGGATTTATATTTGTACTATGTCCGTAAATTCCCAATTTTTATTCATTATCTAATGATGGATTTTATTATTTTATCTGAATATAAGTGTAATGATGAATTTAGTACATTAGTCGATGGGTTACCAATCTTAGCTTTTGCTGAGGAAGTATGGTTTTTAAGAAATCATGCGAATGATCCTTTTGATGAAAATGAATGGAGAGAAGTGTTAAAAAACACACCAATTATGAAAACAACTTATAAAATTAATAAAGAAGAGTTAATTCTTAATAGTTATTTACATAAACTTTTCCATGGAGAATTAAATGAATAGAGGGAATGCATGAAAAAAAGTAGAACAGAATTTGCCACTTTGAATACGAGTATAGCTCTTGCGCTTCAACCTTTTCAGGTAATTCTTGGATTTGTTAACCGAACAGTTTTTGTGAATATTCTTGGAATTACTTATTTAGGATTAAGTAATTATTTATCTAGTTTAGTATCAATTTTGTCTCTAGCAGAATTAGGAGTAGCTGGAGCTATTAGTTATGCTTTATATGCTCCATTAGTGAGAGAAGAACATGGAAAAGTAAATGCTTTTATGATTCTTTTTAAAAAATTATATCGAATCATTGGTGTATCTATTTTTGTCTTAGGAGGTATCTTATCCTTATTTCTTCCTCATTTAATTAAGGATTATACGATTAATAATGAAGTCTATTGGATTTATTTTTTGTTTGTATTTAATGCTGGTTCCAGTTATTTCTTCTCATACAAACGAACATTGCTATATGTCGATCAGCGAAATTATGTAATGACGTTAATTGATTTTGGGTTAAATACTGCAAAAGTATTATTGCAAATTGCAGTGATAGTTTTAACTCATAATTATATTTTCTATTTATTGATTAATATTATCGTGAATATTATTGGAAATATTGTGATGTCACTGATGGTAGATCGATTATACGATTATTTGTATAACGAAGAAATATCTCCAATTAATCAAGAAGAAAGAGAAAAATTTATTCGGAATATTAAAGGCAATATCATTGGAAGTATTGGAGAAACGGTAGTATTTCAAACGGATAGTATTTTAATGGCGAAATTTATTAGTTTAGCAACGATTGGGATTTATGGAAATTATACCTATGTTTTAGGATTTATTTCTATGATTTTAAACACTGCTATTAATTCGGTCGTTTCTTCTGTTGGAAATTTAGTTCATTCAAAAGATAGAACAGTCGAAGATAAAATCCATTTTTTGAAAAAATTTCAGTTTATTGCTTTTAGTTTGATTTATTTTGCAAGTATGGGATATTTACTATTTATTCATCCGTTTATCATGATCTGGTTAGGAGAGAGTTTTTCATTTAATCGTACGATTGAGATTCTAATTGTTCTTCATTTTTTCTTAACATTTTATAGAAGACCGATTTTAGTAATGATTTCAGTATATGGCTTAAGTTATGAGCAAAATAAAAAGGTAATTGTAGAGATTATATTAAATATCGTTCTTTCACTTTACTTTTTAGCGATTTTAGATTTAGGAGTATCTGGAATATTGTTAGGAACGATTGTTTCAACTTTATTGACATGTACATGGTATGAGCCTTATAGTGCGTTTAAGTATGGATTAAAAGCTTCCTCAAAAGAATATATGAAGACAATGATGCAACATTTTATTGTGGCTGGATTTAGTTTTACAGTAATTAGTTTGTTAGAGTTTTTTGTTTTTACATCCCTTGAATTGAGTTGGAGTATAGTGATTAAGATTATTTTATATATTACTGTTTTGGGCGTGTATATTTTCTTATTTAGAAATCATGAAGGTGGCCGACAAATCATACTGATGATTCAAAAAGTATTGAAGTTAAAAAAATAAGGAGAAAAATATGAAAAGAATTTTGGTTTGTGGATTAGTTCCAGATATTGGAGGATTAGAAAAAATTGTTTTAGATTTTTATAATCATATGGATACCAATGAATTTGAACTGGAATTTTTACTCCAAGGTCCGGAAGGTGTTGATTTTAGTGAGCATTTTAAGAAAATTTGTCAAAAGCCGATTATTGTCCATCGAATTCCAAAGTTAAGACCTCATATTCAGCAATCATTAAAAGAATGGGATCTTTTCTTTCAGAAAAATGCACATCGTTATGACATTTTATGGTCAAATCAAAACGGTTTAACTCATCTAGAATTTTTAAAATTAGCGAAAAAATATGGTGTTGAAAAAAGAATTGTTCATGGACATTGTGCTATTGCCGATAAATTTTACCGTTTTATTCATCCGATTAATCGACTTTTTGTCGGAAAATATGCGACGGATTTTTGGGCTTGTGGAACAGAAGCGTTGAATCATTTTTATCATGGCAAAGAACGAGAAAAAGCCTTAGTCATTCATAATGCGATTGAGGTAGAAAAGTTTTTATATCATGAAGAGAAAAAAGTGCAACTTCGTCAAGAGTACCATATTCCAGAAGATTGTTTAGTCGTTGGACAAGTTTCTCGTTTATATGAAAAACAAAAAAATCAAAGTTTTTGCATTAAAGTCTTTTCTGAATTAGTTAAAAAAGAACCGAATTCTCGTTTAGTTTTTATTGGAAGAGGAGATACTTCTTTTTTACAAAATATAGCTGAACAATATGGAGTAGCAGATAAAGTGATTTTTACAGGATTGAAAACGAATATTGGAAAAATGTTAAATTTACTTGATGTATTCTTCTTCCCATCTAATTTTGAAGGGTTACCGATTGTATTAATTGAAGCTCAAACCAATGGGTTACCTGTAGTCACAGCGAGTCACTTACCGAATGCGAAGATTTTAGAAAATTTCGATAATTCTTTAGCTTTAACGGACTCACTTGAAGAGTGGGCAGACAAGATTTTATCGGTTCGTTATAGTCGAGAATTAGATACAGAAAAAGTGAAGAAAAAAATTGTTGAAGCAGGATATGAGATTGAATCCGCAACCCGGAATTTAGAGAAGTTATTCAATAATTGATGAAGTGAAACAAAGAAGAATATCTTTATTGTTGAATGCTTGTTTACGATATCGTGAGCAAGCATTTTTTAAGTAGTGTTTATAAGGGTTAAAAATTTAATCAGTGAAGAAACGTAAATACAGTATAAAAGAAAGCAGAAAAATCTTTTTGTAGCGAAAGCAATAGAAGCCAAGGTAGGCTTCTATTGCAGGTGAAAATCGAGACAACGGCTCGATTTTTAGCCATGAGACCCATAGGGGCTGCTGGCGACTTCGCAAACAAAAAGCATTTTTCTTCTTTCTTTTATTACGTATTAGTTGCAAGGTCATAGAAGATTAGGTACACTGTCATTTGTATATGAATGAAAAGGAGTTAAGGAA
>CALATC010000092.1 GCA_937891475.1 uncultured Granulicatella sp.
TCCAAAAATTCCATTTTCTTTACTGTAAATATACACTCTACAATATCTACATCCTTAGTCATGTATTGCATTAACTTTTCTAAATAGTTTGTTTTTATAATATCATCACTATCTACAAATACAATATACTCTCCAGTTGATATCTCTACCCCTTTATTTCTTGCCGCACTTAATCCTTGATTTTCTTGATTAATTAAAAGAAAACGACTATCCTCTTGACAATAACGTTCACAAATCAGTTTAGACTTATCGGTAGATCCGTCATTGACTAGTATGACTTCAATATTAGTATATGTTTGAGTTTGAACACTCTTTAAGCATTCTTCTAAATAGTTCTCTACATTATATACGGGAATAATTACGCTAATCATTTTTATCCTAACCTTATTTCTTTAATCTAATTTCATTCAAAAGGGTCTTTGTAAAGTCTTTTTGAATGGCATTGACTTTATCATTTACTTCTTTTCTTTGTTCCTCATATTCATCTTCAGATTGGACGACACTCTCTAAGAACGCTAATAAATCGTTTGAATTACAAATAACATTTCCCACCATTAGACTCTTAACATCTTCAAATACAAAACCACGTTTTTCTTTATATTCTTCATAATCATTAATTGTAAATGCAACGGGTCTATTTAATAAATAATAATCTAAAAATACTGAAGAGTAATCGGTAATTAATGCACTAGTAGTTCCTAAAAAGGTATATAGAGTGTCATATTGCTCACTAATGATTTCTTCTGTTAATAGATGAATATTCGAGTGATTCATTTGAACTTGAAGACGAGATTCTTCTAATGGATGTAATTTAATATATAATTGATAACCATGTTTCGATAATAATTGTTGTATTTTGGAGAAATCCTCTTCTTTAAGTGAAAAAATCAATGCATCCTGACTATCATGATAATTGTTGGAATTTCTGTAAGTTGGCATCCAAATGATATTTTTCTCTTTTTCTTTTTTGAAAAGCTCATCATTTCGAATATTTCCAACCAATAACATTTGTTCATCAGTTGCATTAAAAGCAGCTTTCATAATTGGTGTAAAGAAATCTGAAGAGGATACCAATTTTGTAAAAAAGTTATAGTCAACATTCTCTAACCCCTCTTCGAGGTTTCCAATTTTTTTCAAAGGCATTCCATGCCATAAATTCACCACCATCTGATTTTTGGTAGGCTTAATAGGATACTTTCCAAATGAATAGAAAAAATATTTTGACGTTAAAAAATAATACACACCTCGATAAATAGAAACATACTTCACATCATTCTTTTTTTCTAAATGATAAAAATCATTGGAGGCACATATAATTTCATATTCTTCTTGATAACCATTATCCACTAAATACTGATAAAGTGTTCTAAGATTATCTCTGAATCCCCAATTGGAATATAAAACAATTCTCTTGTTCTTCTTTGGAATCATCGTATTCATTTTTGACGTGATTGATTTAAGGTTAAACATAAGTGTTTTGAAATACTGATTCATATCATCTCTCCAAGCCTTGCTTATAAATTGTTTTCAAATATTCTCTATTTTCATCAATATTGAACGGTTTTAACGCTTCCTCTAACGGGCGATTTTGATCTAAAAGAGGTGCTTTTTCAATAGAATTCATCCATTTTTCCTTTTCCAAAGGTAAAGCTGTACAAAGTTTTTTATTCAGTTGTGTTGTGGAATCAATCGTTTCATTCATAATAATATTGACTCCAGAGCATTGTGCCTCCACTAACACCATTGGAAATCCTTCATAAAGGGATGGAAATGCAAAAATATCAAACGCTGAATAAAATTTATGCACATCATTTCTACGACCCGTAAAAATAACATTCTCTAACTTGTTACTTTTTTCTTCTAACATTACACGATCCGGACCTTCTCCAACAAAGACAAAAGTAACTTCCGGCATCAGTTTTGCAATTTCAATTAAAAATTTTTGGTTTTTAAACGGATTTATAATCCCCACCATTCCAACTACTTTTTGATGGTTGGGAATACGAAACTCTTGTCGAATCTCATTTCTATAGCATGGTGAAAATTTAAATTTCTCTATTTGAATAGCATTTGGAACAATTTGAAACGACTGTTTTCCAAAAATTTTTTCTCCAGCTAATTGACCACATGAAATACGATGCGTCGCATTTTTTAATGCTAAAAACACTAAAAATCGATTTCGAATGCTTTTCAACCAATGGTCAGAAAACTGACTACTATGATTATGATAAATTCTGACACGGACACCATTTTTTCGTGCATAGTAATTATGTATAAAGGCAGTAATAGGATTATGAACATGCAGAATATCGATTGAATGATTCTCATAAAACTTTTTACATTCTCTTGCGTATTGAATCATGTTAAAAATCTTTAATTCTGGAAATACGATTCGTTTGATGTGTTTTTCATCTAAGTATTGATTAAAAGGAAAATAATCTTCACCATTAGATTCCCCAACTATATAGTTAAACTCATCATCGTCTTCTTGAATATGGTTTTTTATAAAACTTTGTACCCCACTCATCGTATTTCGCACTCCACCTGTTACGTGGAAAACATGATATTTCATCCTATCACCCTTGATTTAAATCTTTTTTTATTTTAGAAGTAGAAATTTCTTCCGTTCTCGGTAAATAAACAACTTCGACTCCTAAATCTTCTAAATGGTCAAACTTCCCTTTCCAGTCATCACCAATGACAAAGACATCCGCATGATACTTCTCGATATCAGAAACTTTTTGTTCCCAATTTTCCTCTGGGATGACAAGGTCTACATATCTTATGGCCTCTAGAAGAGATTTTCTCTTATCATAGTCAAAATAACAGTCTTTATTTTTTTCTTTTTGATTAAATTCATTCGTCGATAATCCTACAATTAGATAATCTCCTAATGCCTTTGCACGTTTTAGTAAATGAATATGTCCATAGTGGAGTAAGTCAAATGTTCCATAAGTAATGACTCTTTTCATTTTTTCAATTCACCTCCCCATTTCCAGTAACTTCTTCTCTCATTTTTCTCTTATAGATCCATTTTCTAGCTTGATTTGGTAAAATACGAACGACATTCCGAAGAAGAAGATTTCGCATTAATTCAAACAAATGAATATCCCCTCTACGATAAAAATCTAACTGAAGAATAAAATCTGTCTTCACATACAAAAGACCACCTCTTCGTAAATAACTAGAATCATTTGTTTGCATCACTACTAAAGGTTCTTGAATATTATAAAAATCTTTAGTGGGATTATCATGTAATAATCTCATCGTTAAATCATAATCTTCTAAATAACGAAATTCACGATAATTTCCCGATTTTAAAATATACTCTTTTTTCATCATACTAGAAGGATTATTAAATGGATTTCTCATTTTTGAATATTGTCGAATTTCTTCAGTTGTTTCTGGTACTTTCTTCAAAGCGGTAAATTCTGTATTTTTTTCTAATATATTCGAACCAACCATAATCAAATTCGGATTAGCCTTAAAAGCGTTCAATTGCTTTTCAAATCTTGTTTCCACGCAATAATCATCACTATCAATTCGAGCAATGAATTCTGTTTGACATTGTTTTACACCAAAACGAGATGTTGGGCCTGATCCTAAATTTTCAGGTAAGTGATAAACTGATAAAATAGGAATTTCTATTTTTAAACGCTCAATTTCTTCATTTAATGCTTCTGTTAATTCCCCATCACACACTAAAATAATTTCTTTTGGTTTTACAGTCTGTTTATAAGAACTAAATAAACTCTTTCTTAAATTCTCTGGAATTTCTTTTTTATAAACTGTTACTAAAACGGAAAACTCCATACCTACACCTCTATCTAATTTCCTATCAACCAATCCGTGATGACGGAACGGTAAGGAACTACATGATACCAGTCTGGTTTATAATAAATCAGTACTAAAAGCATCATCAAATAAACTAAAATAATCCCATAAAACAAAATCCATTTTATTTTTTTGTGTGAAATTTTGGATAAAACCATTGGAATATACAATGCTACAAATGGAGAAAAGTAATGCGCAAATCGACCAATTAGACTTGTTTGTAATGTCATAGCAGTTAACACTAAATAAGCTAAAAATAACGTTCTAACGGATTCTTCCACCTTTGTTAATGTTTGTTTATTTAAAATGATCTCTCCCATTATAAAAACGAATCCGTATAAAATCGTTAGTAATATAGGAGCCCACTTATTACTATCTAAAAACCAGGATGATTCTAAATAAGAATTATATTGTGGGAAATATTTAATTAAAGCAAACGAAATTAATTTTACAAATGGAAATAGCGCTACAAATCCTATAAAAATAGCTGGATAATATTTCGCACTTAATTTTATTTTTCTAATAAAGATAAATAGAATACAAACTATTCCTGAAGTATGAAATAGAGGCGCTAACAATACAAAAAGAATCCCTCTTATTTTCTTTTCTTCTGCTAAAAAATAAAATCCTAAAAAACCAAATGCAACTGCTAGTCCTTGTCGAATATTTGATAAAGAATATAAAAACATTCCTAAAGAGCTTAAATAAATGATTAAACTCATATACACATTTTTAGAATACTTTTCTAATACATAGAACCATATCCATAAAGTTAGAAAAGCAAATACAAAAAGTAATAATGAGTAATTTTCAGTCATACTACGAATGAGTTGGTTAGTAAAAACATATCCTAGTTCAAATCTCGATTTAAAGATTTTGGAAAGTTCTGGAAGTCTTAAAGCATTTTGTTCAAAAATGGAAATATAAACATTCAAGTCTCCTCCTACACTTGATTTTCTTAAACCATCAAAAAGTAAGAAGAACATAAAGGTTGGAAAAATGAGAAAGTTTATCTCTCTTTTTCTCTCTTCAAAATAAAAAGATAAGAACGCCAGCAAGGCAAGGTACATAAACATTAAAATATAAATAATCATTTGGACTCCTTCCCTAGTGTTTCTTATCTCTTCCACTAACTAATATTTATAATAGTAATAATAATTATTACCTTTAACTAATATTTATAATAGTAATAATAATTATTACCTTCTGTTAATTTTAATTTATTCATAACGGTTCCTAATAGTTTAGCTCCAACATTATCCAATCTTTTCTTAGCTTCTACAATTTGTCTACGTTTGCTTTGTTTAGGATCAACTACTAATAAAGTTGCATCAGCAATTCTCGCCAATACTTGTGCATCAGTTGCTGCTAATAAAGGTGGTGTATCAATAATGACATAATCATAATGCTCTACAAACGCTTTGATACTTTGTTCCATCGCATAACTAGCTAGCATTTCTGAAGGGTTTGGTGGGACTGGACCTGAAGTTAAAACATCGAATTTTACATCAAGTATTTCTAATCGTTGAATAGCTTCTGCACCCGTTTCACGTAATAAAAATTTACTTAATCCTTCTGTATTCATAACTCCAATAATTTTATGTTGAGTAGGTTTTCTCATATCTGCATCTATTAACAAAACTTTTTTTCCTTGTTGGGCTAATGAAGCTGCAAGATTAATACTCACTTCACTCTTTCCTTCATTAGGATTAGAACTCGTCACAACTATTGTTTGAATACTTTGCCCAAAATTTGAAAACTGTATATTACTTCGTAAAGTTCTAAAAGATTCTGATGCAATCGATTTACTATTATGAATGACTTCAATATGCATATTTCTACCTTCTTCCTTTTTTCTCTATTTCAGGAATCATTCCTAGAGTTGGAACCCCTGTTAATTCTTCTAAATCTTCAGAAGAATCAATGGTATCACTCAAAATATAACGGAAAAATATCATATTAAAAGCTATAAATACAAATACGATTAAAGATATGAACATATTTTTCCATAAAATTGGATAAACAGGTTTTGAACTTCCTAATGCCTCACTCACTACTTCTAAATCATCACGACCAAATTTTTCTGCTGTGAATTTTTTATATTGTTTGACATATTGTTGAATATAATTAACAGCCAACTCTCTATCTGTAGCTCGTATTGTTAACGTCATTAATTGTGAGCCTGAATCATTCGTTAGTTTAATACTCTTAATTTTAGATGATTCTTCAGGAGAAAGTTCTAATGCTTTGTTAGTAGCTTCCTTAACTGGAGGTAATGCTGCAATTTCTAAATAAGTTTTTGCCTGTCTTTGAAACAAGTTTAAAGATTCTATTACTTGAGAATCATTTTTTTCCGTACTCATATTTTTCATAATAAGAGTGGATGATACACTATATATTGGTTTAATCGCTACAATGGTATAGATTGTAACACTACCAACTCCTAAAAGTATAAATGTTATTAAAAAAATAAATTTTGACTTAATAAGACTATAAAATCTTGTCATATTATTAAAAATGTCCATTCACTGTTCTCCTCTATTTAATTTTTTATCTAGATCCATGACCGGTAAAAACAACTTGTATTGTTTTTAAAATAATTAAAATATCCAAGCATGAACACTCATGTTCGATATAATACTTATCATATTCCAACTTTTCTTTTGGAGTTAATTCATATCCCCCATTGACTTGTGCCCAACCTGTAATTCCTGGTTTTATCACTATACGATCATTAAAATCTGGAATATCTTTTAAAAATTCTTCAATAAATTCAGGCCTTTCTGGACGTGGTCCGATAATAGCCATATCGCCTTTAATAATATTAATTAATTGAGGCAATTCATCAATTCGAGTTTTTCGAAGAAAATGACCCACTTTTGTAATACGAACATCATTTTTCGTTGCCCATTGATAACCATCTTTTTCGGCATCTGAATACATCGATCTTAGTTTATAAATTTTAAATCTTTTCCCGCTTAAACCAACTCTTTCTTGTACATACAATGGATTTCCTTTTGTTTCTAATACAATAAATAAAGCACTAATACTACAAAGCAATAAAGCTGGTATTAATAATACTATACTTATAAAGAAATCAATCCCTCTTTTTATAATTCTATAAGTACACATAATTTCCTCTTTCATGGTCATTTCACAACTTTTACAATGATTAAACTATCATCGATAATGTTCGTAAAATAATTAATTTTATTCTATCATTTGATTCGTAACTATCCGATTAGGATTATCTACAAATAACTCTTTTGCTTTTTTTCGTCCATATTTATGAGAAATAATCTCAAATGCTTCTTTCATATAAGGTGGTCTCTTTGATAGATGATGCATATCACTTGCTACACAATGCACTAAATCTCTATCCAAAAAATATTTTGCCCTTTTCTTAAACAATCTATTTTTATCACAAAACCATTTGTATTTTAACACACTTGAACTATTAATTTGAACATAACATCCCATATTAATCAATTCTTTCAAATAATTTTCATTATTTTCCAAAGATTGATAACGTTCTGCATGAGCGAGAACTGGAATAAATCCCAGTCTTAGAATATTCGTTAAACCTGTTTTTATCTCCCAAAATTTTGCGTTTTGACTAAACTCTATTAGCACATAAGAGCTTCCATTTATACTAGGAATTACCTTTTCCTCTAATTTATCCATTAACTCACTAGAATAATAAATCTCTGACCCATACAAAATCGTTAAATCTGATGCTATTTCTTTAGCAAGTTTTTGAACACTTTTAAAATTCTTTTCTATACTATCTTCAGGTGTTTCAAACATTCCTATCCTACGATGAGATGTTGCAACAATCGTACGGACACCTTGATTATAAGCTTCAATTAAAAGACTTTTAGTTTCTTCAATCGTCTTAGGTCCATCGTCAACAGCAAAAATCACATGCGAATGAATATCTATCAAATTATCTTCCCTCCATGATAGCCTTCATGGCATCTTTAATCGATTGTAATTTATTTTCATCAACTTCCATCATATATAGTTTACTATTTGGCATAGCATATGATGGTAAATCCATACTTCCAACTCCCGTTAAGTCTGTAGATTCGACACTATACAGACCACCTGTTTCTAACTGACTGTTCACAAGATTCATCATTGTTACAAATGGCATATTCGTTTGAATTGAATCTTGAATTCCTTGTAAAATATCATTAAAATTCGTTAAAGCTTCAGCAGACGTTAATTTTCGAATAATCTCAGTAATCACTTTTTGTTGATTCCGTCCTCTATCACGATCTCCATCTGATAATGCATAACGTTCTCGGACAAATCCCAATGCTTGATTAGCATTCAAATGAATTCTACCAGCAGCATAATATTGTCCATTATGTTTTGCTGTAAATGCTTTATCATTATCTACATCGACTCCCCCTAAATAATCAATTAATTTTAGGAAAGAGGTAAAATTCAATCGAACATAGTAATTAAGGTCGATATTATAGAGATTTTCTAATGTTTTAATAGAAGCATCTACACCGTAAAGTCCTGCATGAGTCAATTTATCTTTTTGATCATTACCACCTAGAGCAATTGGAACATAAGAATCCCTAGGCGTTGTAGTAATTAATACTTTTTTCGTTTTTGTATTAACCGTTAAAATTATATTCACATCAGAACGAGAAACTTCATTAATAGGACCATAGGTATCAATTCCACTAACATAAATATTAAAGCTATCTCCTTTATTGATTTTAGGTCCACTAACTTTTTTCGTTATTTTTTTAACATATAATTTTTTGATTTTTGACAAGTAATCTGGGTGCTCTGTTTCAATGATGTTTTCAAAAGCCCCATTTAGTACTATTGCTTCTACTTCACCATTGATTAAACTATTATATGAATCAAGATATGAATGATTTTTTTCTACCTCTAATGTTTTATTTTGTTTCTGTTTAATTTCATCCATAAATTTCAAAATATTATCTTCATCTAACTCCAGGGGAGCTATAACTTTATCTAACTGATTAATTTCAGAAATTGAACTATCTGCTAAAACAGCGATACTCATAGCATAATGAGAAGTAGCTGAGGTTTCATTCATTCGATTGGTTAATTCAATAAATTGATAAATCGAAAATATAGCAATAATATTTAATAC
>CALATC010000093.1 GCA_937891475.1 uncultured Granulicatella sp.
GAAACATTTTGAAAAAGCATGAAGGGTATTCCTTAGCTTTAAAATATGTTAAAATAGTTATAGAAAGATGGTGATAAACATATGTTGAATCATTTTAAAGAATGGTATGAAAAGCTTCCATCTTATCTAAAAATTCCTTCTGTAAAATATTATGGAGGATCCTTTATAATCCTTTTAACTGTTCTTTGTATTATGAGTTTTGTGACTCATATATGGCTAGGATTCATTTTACTACTTTGGTCATGTTTATTTGCCATATTAGTATATTTTTCAGTCCAGCATATTAGTAAACAAATAAATGAATATGCAATTGATTTAGCTTACAAGATTCGCAAAGGTGAGCAAGATGTATATTTAAAAATGCCAATTGGTATGATTTTATATGATATGAATGAAAATATTACATGGATTAATCCTTATCTTCAGAAAAAACTCCAAAGACAGGATGTTATTGGGATTCCACTAAAGGATTTAAATGAACGATTATATTATCAAGTGAAAAGACAAATTCAAAATCAAAAAGAAAATGATATTTTTACTCACGAAGATAAAAAATACCAAATAATCGTACATCCAGATATTCGAATGATATATTTAACGGATATTACAGAATATGCAAGTATTGAGGAAAAATATCATGAAGAACAAATTGTATTTGGACAAATATTTTTAGATAATTTCTCTGAAGTTTCCCAGTCATTAAATGATAGAAGAAAATCAAATTTAAATAATTTCATAACGAATCAATTGTCTAGTTGGGCAATCCATCATAATATCTTTATGAAAAGAGTGGATGATGATCGTTTTATTGCATTTTTAAATCGTAAATCATTAGAAACTTTGGAAAAAGAAAAGTTTGATATTATGGATAAGATTCGTGAAACTACAGCAAAACAAAACTTTCCATTAACGGTAAGTATGGGGTTCTCCTATTCAGATAAGAAGACTAGTGATGTGAAATATCCAGAAATTGCTTCATATGCTCAAGCAAACTTAGACTTAGCTTTAGGACGTGGTGGAGATCAAGTAGTTGTTCGTTCCCAAAATGAAGATGCACGTTTCTATGGTGGGAAATCTAACCCTATGGAAAAACGTACGAGAGTTAGAGCTAGAATGGTTTCTCAGGCATTAAAAGATTTAATGGAAGAAGCATCTGAAATCATTGTAATGGGACATCAGTTTCCAGATATGGACGCTATTGGAGCATGTTTAGGAATTCGACGTATTGCAAACATGAATCAGAAAAAAGCTTGGATTGTGACAAATAAAAATCAATATTCACATGATATTCATAAACTAATGGATGTTATTCGAGAACAAAAAGCACTACGAGAAGATATTATTACTCCTGAAGAAGCGTTGGAAAAACTAACACCAAGCACATTAGTTATATTAGTAGATGTCAGTCGCCCAGTAATTGCTGCTGCTCCTGAGGTGTTAGAACAAGCCAATAAAATTGTTGTCATTGACCACCATAGAAGAAGTCAAGATTTCCCTAAAAATCCAGTATTAGTTTATATTGAACCATATGCTTCTTCAACTGGTGAATTAATTACAGAACTATTTGAATATCAGAATGATAATATAGAAAGTATTCAACCAATTGAAGCAACTGCCATGTTAGGTGGTATTATTGTAGATACAAGGAACTTTACTTTAAGAACAGGATCTAGAACCTTTGATGCAGCAAGTTATTTAAAATCAGTTGGGGCCGATACAATATTAATTCAAAGATTATTGAAAGAAAATGTTGAAACTTATTTATTAAGAAGTCATTTATTAAATTCATTAATTTTATTAGAAAATAATATTGGTATTGTACAAGGAGAAGAAGATACTCCTTATCCAACAGTGGTGGCTGCACAAACAGCAGATATGATGCTTTCAATGGAAAATATTGATGCTTCATTTG
>CALATC010000094.1 GCA_937891475.1 uncultured Granulicatella sp.
AGTTGGTAGAGCAGTAGACTCTTAATCTATGGGTCACAGGTTCGAGCCCTGTAGGAGGCATGTTTGATATTTATTAGAATGAAAATAGCGTAAAATCAACGTTTTAACATATCGTGATTTTCGTTTTTAGCTGTTTTTGATTAGTTTGGATAAATGGGTGTCTAAAGAGATTTCTAAAGACGTTTATTAAAAAATAAAAATAACACCCCTATGGTTAAGATGAAAAACTACACCTTGCTTTGTGAGGTGTTTTTTATTTGAATAATACTTTCTATTTAACTATAATTAGTTTGTGTTTCCCGTTTCCATTAAACACCAATAGGACTTTATCGTATATATAAGAGGTGCTAGCAAATGCTAGTGCCTTTTTTTGTGTTTATTACAAGGTGTAAAAATAAAATTAAGGGGAGAATGTATACAGAAATGGGGGGCGCGGTCTTTTGTACCCTTTTCCTTTCGTGATTTTCCTAGGGGGTATGCCTATACTGTCCCCTATTCCTTCATGTATTAGGCTTGTTGGGCTTGCATGGGTGTTACCTTACTTAATTATTATATTGTTTGTTCTTGCAAGATTGTTTGTTTAGTTGTCTGTCTAACTCTTCTAGCTTCTTCTTCCTTACTTGCTAGCGTCATCTTGTTCTTTCTTACTCAATAGAACACACAGCAAGTTTATTCATCATCTTCTTTCTCTTTAAGTCTTCTTGTTCTTCCACTGTCTTTCTCACGTTAATTGTCAGCAAAGATTTTCTTATTAAATAATATTCCACGTTTCAAACCCATTCAGATGCTGTTCTATATGCATCATCTCACGCTTTAGTATTTCATTCTCTAATACTCTTTACATATACACTGGCTAGCCTGTCTTTGTAGTCTGCCCTCTTTATCCATAATATTTTTCATCTTATCTTTCATCTTACTAAGCTTGCATCATAGATAGCTAGGACGATTGAATAGCACCAGTCAGTTACCTTCTAACAGCAAAGACTTGTAACTTATCTAACTCCTTCATATTCGCTTATTTTCTGCTTTATTTGAGTCTTATTGGTTAGAGATGAATAAATACATTGTATGATGCAACACGCTTGTAGCACACATTTTTTCTGCCTATTCTTGCATCATCTTTTCCTGTTTACTTTCATGATTACAGAATCTTGCTATTTAATTTTGAATACAAAAAAAGAGGGAGTTAACCCTCTCTTGCTTGTTCGGTTTTATATTCATTAACCACGTACTTAAATTCTGCTTTATGCACTAAATAATAACGGTCTATACATCCATCTTCAAACTGAATTACTTCATAGTGTTCTTTATCATTTAAGTGTTTCAAGTCATTTTCAAGCTGTTGAATTGCCCAGTATTCGCTTATTACGCTTTCTAATTCATCTGCTTTAACATTTAGCTGTATAGACTTCATACCTTCTAATGGCTCTGATAGCAACTTAACTATATATCGCCACTCTTTAATGGCGTTTGTTTTCTCATCATAGATTGGATAACCTTTAATTGCTAGAGTGCAATAACTTAACTCGATTACCACGCCTTCATAACTGGTTATTGTAATATCGTCTATACATGGGTTGAAATAATATTTTTGAGTCCATTGTTCACGTGTTTGATAACCACCAACATTGATTTGTATTCCGTCAAAATCTCCTTGTTCTGTTGTATAGATTGGATTTTTTATTCCGGCTTCTTGCGCCTGTATTATAGCTCCATAAATAGCACAATCTGGATTTTCGCTATATGAAGAAATTACTTCTTGCATCATATATATATATTGCTCCTTTAAAAATTATTGAATGGTTATTTTGAGGGTCTCCTTTGCATACACATTAATAGCTTTCCTAACTCATTCCTTCTAATTCAATCATCGCAATATATCTATAATATCTTTAATTTCTTCCTTTTTCCCTCATGTATATTATACTAAATGCTACAGCTTTATGATAGCAATACACCTTTTATACAGCAAAAAGGACGGCTTTTTCTTACCGTCCCCTTGTTTTTAATTAGACTAGCTTTGATTTTAATACCAAAACCAACTTTTAAGCCTAAAAACCAACCTTAAACCAACTTTTTTTCTAGTTATGGTTGGTTGACAAAACATTGTCATATCAACGTTTCTAAGCAACAAAGCACATAAAACCAACTAACCAACTTTAAAACTCACTTCCTATATAATTATTTTATTTTTAAAATTTGTTTATGTTTTATCTCTTAAGTTTTTATTTTTTTATTTTTTCTATAAGAAGTTAAAAATAAAGTTGGTTGGTTGGTTTTCAGCAAAAAACATTGTCATATCAACGATAACCAGACCAACTTTACTCTAGAATAAAGTTGGTTCAAAGTTGGTTGGTTGGTTTTTAAATATCGTTTTCTTTAATAAGCATTGGTTGGCAAATCGTACTTTCTTTATCATAGTTATAAATGATATCCCATTCCTTTACAATATCTGTATATAATTGCCAATCTGCTTTATGAAATGCTTCTAAAGGCTTTTTGTTATTTTTATCATACTCCCATCCTTTAGCTTTCATATATTCTTTAATCTGTTTAGTAAAAATATTTCGGCTAAGTCTTGTACTTCTACCATTTTCTAATGCATATACAGCTTTAAAATCTGCATACAAGAATTTTAACGGTAAACGGGTACTTGTAAATTGTGGTATACGTTCCTCAACATAACGTGCAACGGGGTCGCTATCCATAATAATTTCTTTAATATACCGTTTGTGTTCCTCTGTTTCTATCCATTCCCCACTTAACACTAAATGTTCCAATGACTCTTTAGCTATCCATTCTAATAGACTTTGGTCTTTAATGTATTTTTCTTTCACGTGAGGATTGTTTTCAGCGCCTTTAAAACTTTTTTTAAATTCAATGATACGTAACCGTCTAGTAAGCCCGTCTGTTACATCACCAAAATTAGGTAACCCATTCATTGATTGCACTACTTGGCAACTAAGGTTATGAGTTTGTGCGTTTTCTCCTTTAGCTTCAACCTTCAACGGGTCACCAGTTGCCATGGTTTTTAGATTTGCACTATCAGGGTTATAATCTTTAGGTGAATTATCGTCACCAATAACTAATGCTTTTCCGACTGCTCTAGAATTATCAAAACGGTTTTCAATATCTTTTAATCGTAAAGCAACAGTATTTTCTTTGCCTACTAAGTTTTCTAGTAGTTTTTGAAATGTACTTTTACCACTTGACCCTACTCTACTGAATAGAAATGCAACGTGACCACTAGGCTTGTTTGTATGGATTGTGCTGGCTATTAATTGCCACAATAGCTTTTTCTTTTCTTCATCTCCACCCATAGCAATATCTATCCATTTACTAAAAGTCCAACCATCAGGGAATACTGGTTCAACAGCATCAGGATTATAATTCACCCCAATAGTACTTTCAAAAACAAAATCAGGACTAAATGGGTCTAATTGTTTAGTGGTTACGTTATAAATTCCATTCTTAAAAATAATGTAATTATAATCTGTATCTCTTTCTTTATCTTCAACTTCATTTAACAACAAATCTAATACCTCCTTACACTCATTTCTTGTTAAAGAACGTTCAGCCGTTCTAAAGAGTGTCTTTCTATAATAATCACTACTGTCATACTTTCCTGTATCGGGGTTATAAATACCTAAATAACGTGTATCAGCATCATAACTGCCTAACCTCCCCATATCACAATGCCGTTTCAAAATATCTGCTACTACTCGTACTGGTTCTTTAGGCTTTTTTAACGTCCCATCTCTTTTAGTTTCTGCATGTTCTATTTTCCACTGTTCACTATCTTCATGTATACGTTTTTTCAATTCTTTAGACGTGTCAGACGGGTTAAATTGTCTATCGGTTCTAACTTTAAACCAATAATAAAAGCTCCATGGATTTTTATAAACACCACGGTGTAGCATTAAATGGAGTTTACTTAAATTCCCTATCTTATCTTTTGTACCATGTATCCAGTCTGTATTCCCTAAAGCAAGGATTTTAGTACATTCCACCCCAGTGTCATAATCAATCTCACCACTACTAATAGCTTTGGCAATCACAAGCATATCTGTTACTGGTTTGTCATAACCCATTAATTCAGCTTCATTTACTTCTACATAACGTTTCATGATTTCCATAGCATCATCATGTGGTATATTGCCGTTATTATTGAATTTAGAGGCGTATTCTCCCGTAACTTTCTCTGTTTGCTTAATTGGTGGTTTAATATCCTTAATATCTGGAGTTTTGAGCTTTTCTCCCTCAATGTATACTGGTTCAATATGAGAATTTTTAGGAGTAATTACTGGTAACCCTGCAAACTTTTGCCAATCGTTTATAACACTTTTATCGTATTCAATCCCTATTGTATCGGCTAATTCTTTTGCAACTATCTTGTATTCGTATTCTAATAGTGGTCTATCTGGTTCAAACACTACACGCCAACGTGGAAAATTATCCGTATACTTAATAGTTGGGTATATATAACATTCAACATTAGGCTTATTCTCTTTTATGATGCTTACAAACTCATCTAATGAAGGCGTGTCCTTATCATCATAATCTAATGTAATAACGTCCCTTCTTATGATGCTATCTGTATTACGTTTTAATTTATTTTCTTCATCTCTTTCTATATACCCTGACATAAAGTACAACTGATTGTTTTTAATGCCTTCCATTTTTGCATAATATTCAGCTATTTCATCATTAGTGTATGGGTATTTTTCTTTCATTCTTTCTATATCACCATTCAAAAGTTTTGCACCTATAGGCACTCTGTTAGGTGTATAGGTCTTTAACCAATCAATAGGACTAAGTTCTGTTTTCTCTACACTAATTTTGTTATTAAACCAACCTTTTTCAGTATAAATTGGCATTATTCTACCCCCTTTCTTGTAGCATCTGAAAGGGTTAAATTAAGCTGTATTTCTTTCATGAGGGCATTTAGTCCGTTTTCTAGGGCATAACGTTCCTCGTATCTGCTGTAGTCTAAATAGCTTCCAATCCAACTAGCTACTAATGGGAGTGGTGCATATTCTAATATTTGTTGCGTTAACTCTTCCTGTATTGCTAAGTGTTTATAGTACTGTTGCCTATGCATCATATCTATTTCTTTCATTCTATGATGCCGTTCTAACACCTCTAACTCATTTAAGTTTATAGATTGCATTTTAGTTAGCACAGTTACTACATTACTTACTTTTTGTGCATTGTTTTTTGTTTCGATTTTAGCTAGCTTTAATAACATTTTTAGTAGTTCTTTATATTCATTGTTTATTGTCATCACATTCTCCTTTTCTGTATAAGATAAGGCAGATACATAATTGAATAACTCATCTACTCATGCTATAATAAAGTATGTTGATTTGAGTTATATATATGTAATTTTGCCTAGGTGCTAGTTTCTGACTAGTGCCTTTTTTATTTGCTATAAGTTTCGATAATACACACCTTATTGTTAATCTCTTTAATTTGCACTTCTAATAGCTTATCAGACGGCATTTGTCTGCTGTCCTTTACTGTTTGTAGTGCTTTTTCTACCGTACAATCCTTTAATAATGTAGCAATGATATATAATTCATCTGTTTCTACAATCCTTGCATAACGTGGTATTTTCATATTAATCTACTCCTTTTTCACTTTTACCATAGGGGTGGTTTATTTTGTTTTTATTTTTTGTATTGTTGTAAGAATGCATCAATATCTGATTTCTTATAGTATTGTTTACCTTGTACTTGATACACTGGTAAGCCTAAGTTTTCCCACTGTTTCAAAGTAGGAGCAGATACAGACACATATAACTCATTTACTTCTTTAGACGTTAAATAATCTTTTGTAATGCTTGCTTCTTGTTTGCCCTCTGCTACAGCAGCTTTATAGACTGCTTTTAGCATGGAATGTAATTCCGTTGAAAATTCTTTAGGTAATTCTAGCGTTAACATACTTCTTCATCTCCTTCCTTAATATCATTTGCCAACCACACACCGTAAGCAATACCTACTACAAACGATATGCCCACGGTTAAAATTAGTTCGATATTTTGCATCATACCTACACTCATTCTTTTCACGCTCCTTTATTTTATAAGTTGTAATTTTCTGTAATTGTTACTAAAAAAAATATCTTCAATAGATAAATTAGGAAAATATTTGATTACTTCTGAATGAAATTTCTCCATCTCATTTTTAGTAAATTGAGTTTTTCCTTTTTCTTTATTAGCGTAAGAATTTATCGATATCCCCAAAATATCAGCAAAGTATTTTTGACTCTTACCCGTCATTCTTCTATAACTTGATACAAGTTCCATCCTCACATAACTCCTTTCTGTAAATTTCTGTAACTCAACAACTACATCATACACATTTATTTGTTGATTGTCAACAAAATAGTTGTAATTTTCTGTAATTATGGTATTCTTTACTTGAAGGAGTTGATAGAATGAAAAAACAAGAAGATATCATAATTGGTAATAGAATAAGAAAAATAAGAACGTCACTTCAAATGGACCAAAAACAATTTTCAGAAATTATTAATACAACTGTTTCAGCATTAAGCAATTGGGAAAACGGTAGAAATAAACCTAATATGGAAAAACTAAAAAGAATTGCACAACTAGTAGATATTTCTGTAGAAGAATTATTATATGGTAATATCTTAAGACACTATTTTAATGAGCATTGGACACAATTAATTAAAAATGAAGATACTGCCAAAGATTACTACAATATTAATCAAAAAGAGTTTGAATATGTACAATCATCAAAAGAAAAAGTTTACGAAAATTTCTACAACAATGCTTTAGAATATGGTTATAGTGATAATAATAACGATAATTTTTATTTATTTGCTTTAGCAGTAACTACACTGTTATCAAAATATTATACTTTACAAATTAACGATAACCATTCACGTGCTACTGTTTTAAAAACAGCATCCAAAGCAATTGAGCAAATTACTCTAACTGCCGGAAATGCTATAAAACAAACTACTAATGTTGATGACAAAATATTTTATTTAAAATTAGTAGAAATTACAGAAGAATATGCTATGAAAATGGACAAACTATTTAAGACTATCCGTCATAATGATGAAAGCACGTTATAATCTTACATCTATCTATCATTGAATTGACACAAAATAATCACAGCATTTTATGATGCAATGCCTTTTTCCTTTTTACCATAGGGGTGGTAATGAAAGGGAAATACAAAATGGCAACAATTACAACATATACAACAACAAAAGGTACGTTTTTTAAAGTGAAAGGTTATCTAGGCATAGACCCAATAACTGGTAAACAAGTCAATATTGAAAAAAGAGGGTTTGAAACTAAGAAAGAGGCAAAGCTATACTTAAGCACTGCCCTACAAGACTTAAATGATAACTCATACAGCAAAAACTTAAAGAATTTAACTTTCAAAGAGGTTTATGAAGAATGGCTAGAAACGTATGGGAACACTGTGAAAGAAAGCACACTACATAAGACTAAGGTAATTTTTAGAGACCATATTTTACCAAAGTTTGGCAAATGTAGAATAAATATGATTGAGGCTAAGACTATACAGAAACAAGCCTTTGACTGGAATAAACACTATAAGAATTACAAAAAGTTTATTAATTACACTTTCTCTGTTTTCTCTTATGCTTTGAGAATGGGCTATATTAATAGCAATCCTAAAGATAAATTTACGATGCCAAAGAAAAAGCAAGAAATGAAAGATGAGGCTTTAAAATTTTATACTAAAGAGGAATTACTCGTTCTATTTGATTACCTAGAAAAGGACACTAGTACAGAATGGGTTACATTGTTCCGTTTACTAGCCTTCACAGGAATTAGACGTGGTGAATGTTTAGCACTTACATGGAACGATATTGATTTTATTAATAATACTCTTACTATCAATAAAACTATTTCAGTAGGACACAATAACAAACAGATTATACAAGACCCTAAGACGTTTAATAGCCACCGTACTATCTCATTAGACGTTTTTACTATTCAGATGCTAAGAAGATGGAAGGTAGAACAAGCAAGCATGCTGTTAAAGTTTGGGCATAACTCAATGAATAAAAATCAGCTACTCTTTTCTACAGCATCTAAAAATACTATGTATTCATTAAGCAAACCACGTACTATACTCAAAAAGGTTTGTGATAAGCATGATTTTAAATTCATTCCTATTCACGGCTTTAGACACACACATACAAGCTTACTAATTGCAAGTGGTGTTTCTAGTGAGTCTGCTAGAGACCGTTTAGGGCATTCAGATATTCAAACTACAATTAATATCTATACTCACCTTACTCAAAAAGCTAAGGACAATACTGCTTCACAATTCGCAAAATACATGGGCATCTAAAGACTTTTCTAAAGAGATTGCAGTTTTTAGAGTGTTAACCTATGTAAAAACCTTGATATAACGCCGTTTTGATAAATATATTGTAATTTTTTATGCCCCCCTGTAGGGGGCAGTTTTTATTATTTCCTAGTATTTCCTCAAATTGCAAAACGTTGTCAAATCAACGTTTCTAGCGTTCCTAGCACTTCTTGAAATCGCCAATTTCACGGAACATTTACGGAACACGGAACAAAAACGGAACAAATTTGGAACAAAAAAGGTGCTATTTTTAGTAGCACCTTTTACTATTTTAATGATGATATCTAAAATTTAATTTGCAACTAATTCCAGCAAACTCGACATCATCGATTTCGAATTTTTCAACAACTTCTGATTCAATTTGATTGCTTGGATAATCTAAAAAATTTAATACGATTAATCTTTGTTCTTCTTTTGTATATTCATCTAATAATTCTTTTGTATCTTTGCTGAAGTATTTAATTTCAGCATCTACATCAAACTCGATGTATTCAATATTGTTTTCTCTATTATATTCATAGCAGATTTCTTCAAAATCTTTTTCTGTTAGAGTTTCGTAAAATGTATTATAAGCATCATCATCTTCCGGATCTGATTCAAATTCTTCAAATCGGCTATCGAATGGAATGTTTGATTCAAATTCTTTACTTTCTTTAAAACAATATTGTCTAATAAATTCTGCTAACTCTTGATAAGTATCAAAGCAAAAGTAATCATTTACCATTTTTTCAAACATTAATTTTTCTAATTCGTAGCTATTTGTTTCTGTTTGGTTTAAGTGGATATATAATTTTTTCATTGTAATTCCCTCTCTTTGTTTAAATGACTAATTGACAGGAATCCCTCATAAATGATAAAATTTTTATGAGGGTTATCCTCAATGCTTTTTTTAGAAGCTATTTCATGTCGCAGTGAGTAGCTTCTTTTTTTATTTTATTTTTCATCGCAACTCCTTTCTGTAATTAAATAGTACTACTAAATTATTTAGATGTCAACAACTATTTTAAAATTTTTTCTAAAATAAATTGATTAACAGAAATACCTTTCAATTCAGCAAGATGCTTGATTCTTCTGTACTCATCATCTGTTACATATATCTTCAGTTGTTTCTTTCGATACAAGCCAGTTGATGGTCTTCCTACTTTCTTTTCCAAATTATCAACTCCTTTCAACAATTAAATAGTACTACTAAATTATTTAATTGTCAATAATTATTTTTTAACAAAATAAAAAAACTACTATATAATAGTAGCTTTTAATCCAGTTCTAATTCATTTCCTTCTATAATCTCTACAATTTGTTCTAATTGTCTGGTGTGTCTCATATTCAATTCCAATAGAGTCATTTGTACGGTACATTCTTCTTTCATGTATTCTAACTCTTCATAATGTTGCATTAATAATCGTGTAGACTCCCAAGCTTCCTCTTCATCTAGTTGTTCTAAGTATGGTTCTTCCACGTATGGTTCTTCTGCGTACCAATAATCACCAATCCCAATAGCGTTTATTTCTGGAAAATATTGATACACTGCATAAACAGGTTCTTCAGGATCATAATCTATTAAGTCGTCCATAATATCTTCAGACAACTGTAATTGTTCCTTTAAAAACTTACGTACATCTTCATTTATCTCCACTTCGCAACACTCCCTCTATAGCCATGATTATACAAAAAAATCCCCCTATCCACAAGAGCAGATAGGGGAGTAGTCAAGATTATATTTATTTAATTAAAAGTGGATTTTTCCATCTTCATCAACGACAATATTTGCTTTTTCAAGCATGTCGCCATCTTCGTTGAAATAATACCAATCACCATTGATATTTCTACATTCACGAGATACCATATCGCCATCAGATGGATTCAAGTAATACCATTTATCATAATACTCTAGCCAACCTTCGTGCATCGAGCCATCTGCATTAAAGAAATACCATTTGTTGTCGATTTTATGCCAACCTTTTGCCATTGCACCATCTTCTTTGAGCCAGTACCATTTTTCGTTTTCATGGAACCATTGGCTTGTCATTACATCGCCATTAGCATCATAACGATACCAAGCACCATTTACATCCTTCCAATCATCGATAACTACTTCTGTATCCGATCCGGTTTCAGTAGCATCTGACGAATCATCGTCTTCGTATGGTGGTCTAAACCAACCCACGATTCCAGCAAAACTTCTCGTATTGTATCTAGCGGGTCCACCAACCTCTAATGCATCTGCATTACCATCGATGTTTTGTTCAACTGTCTTGATAGTATAGCCATCGCTGTCCTCAATAACTACACCAGTATGCCCAAACGGATGTCCGTATAATGCTTGCGTATCCATTACAAATACATCTCCTGCCTTGGGATTAATGTCGTCTGGAGCATTATATTTTACGTAATAACCATTGTCTTGTGCCGAATCCAAGAAATTAATAGCGTTACCACCTAATCTTTTGCCAAAATAATTAATGCTAATGTAATTAGGTAAATCGGCACACTGTGTACCAAACGCCCCATCTGCATCTACTCCAATTCCACGATTTGCTAAATAGCATACTTCATTTACTACATCTATTGCTTTTACCATTTATATCACTCTCCTATTTATATTTAAGGTAATCTAGTTGGCCAGTCTTCGTCCGTGACATAACTAATTGCACTGACACGAATATCACCGATGTCTCTATCTGTTGGTATATTTTCATTGAAAGTGAATTGAATGAAATTTAAGTCAGATTTACCACCTAAATACCAAATACCATAAGGTCTACCCTTGTCGTCATAAGTTGGTCCTACAAGTGAATTTTCGCTTCTAAAACCTTCTGGAATACCGTTAGGATAAGTAAGTTTAGCCCCTTTATCTCCACTGCTATTGTGTCTTACAAATCCAGGTCCATTCCGTCTACCTACTCCAAACCAACCCCATTGCAAGCCACCGAATTGATAAGTAACAAGATTGTTTACTCGTCTGATTTTAATGAACGAGTTGCCTGCTCTAGAGACACTGTTTAACGTTCTCCAACCTGTATCTCCAATCAACACTTTCCAACCAGTATTGCCAGATCCGGATTGTTTTATCCATTTTAAGGCTCCGTTTGTTACTGCAGTATCTACATAAGTAGTGCCGATAGGTGCTTCAACTTGACCATTAGGCATACCAGTACCATGAATCTCGTAAGCAGACTTTGCTTCTAAAGCAGAAATTTTTACGGTTTGTTCGCCTTGAGTACGTAATAGATTGTTGACTGAATCTATGGTAGGTACTTCTGACTTCTTAGCATATGCAGACACATCTACAGTCGGTTTAGCTTCTAAAGCTGTTAATCGTCGCTTGATATCTGTATCATTATATACTTCACCCTGTGGACGATTTTCCAGGTTAGTTATCCGTTGTTTCAATCCACTGTCATCATAAGCCTGTGGAATTACACTAGGTTTATTCTCTAGTACTAATACTCGACTTTCTACTGCTTCTACTTTTGAATTAGTAGCTAAATTAGTAAAGTCTGTGGTTTTAGCATAACCAGCCTGTTCCAATTCCTCATGAGTCACTACAGATTTGTTTTCCAGTACTTGCACACGATTTTCGACCGATTCTACTTTTTCTTTTGTCACGCTGTTTGTTTCTAACTGTGTGATTTTATTTCTTAATTCAGAATCGTTATATAAATCAGTTTTTTTAGCATATTCTTCTGGAACACTAGTCAGATAATGCTTACCTTCTAGTTCCTGTCTGGTTATAAAATCGTGGTTATCACTACCTCTATTCTGTTCTAATTGTTCCACACGCTGTTCAACTGCATTCAAGGCGACTTTAGTTGCTAAATGCTCCAACGATTGGTGGCTAGATAAATAGATATTGCTAAGGTTATTAAAACGTGCTTCGACTTGCTGAATCCGTTCTTCAATACTAGTCAGTGGCTGATGTTCAGTTAGATATCGACTCGAATTGGATTCTAGTGTACTTAACCGACTCTTAACATCGCTTATCGTCATAGACAGTATCTTTGTCTGGCTTAGATTCCAGATTATGCACTCGTTCTTCAATAGAAGAAATTGAACTACGAATCTCAGTATCGTTATAAGTACCACCATTCTTTTCAATTCGTTTAAATAACTCATCTAATTCAGTTTTAGTTACGATATCTTCAATAGCCACAACTCGTTTTGTTGTTTGTTCTTGGATTGGCATATCATGTAATTTATCAATCTCAGATACTTTAACGCCAAAACTGAAACGATGCACATCTGCTGATTGAGCCACTTTCTCAAAATAGATGAATCCTAATACAGTTTCATCTGTATTAATTAGGCTCGTATCAAACTCGATTGTAAATTTATCGCCATCAACAAACGCTTTTGTTTCAACATATCGTTTTGTCTTCTGGAAATAAAACAAGGCAATAATATTATCGGTTGGTAATGATTTCATTGTAAATTCGATAAAGGCGTTATGCTTATCATGAGAATAAAATTCATCATTAATGAAGTCGATGAGGTCTCGTTTGTGTGTGGATATATGAATCTTTCGTTTGATTATTTTTCTCATATGACCCTCCTTGCATAAAATAAAAAGGGATAAGCCCTTTCGACCTATCCCTTACAAAAATTACATATTTTTCAATTCGTTCATTCCGTTGACAACTGATTCAATCAGCATGCGTTTAGCATTGTCATCAATGTAGATGCCTTTTGCTTCAAGCTCACTAGTTAATCGTTTCTCAGCAGATGCTAATTTGTCTTGACTAGCATCAACTACATCTTTGTAGACTTGTTCGACTGCTTCAACGACTGTTTTTGCAATGCTTTTAACTAGCTCATATTGCTTCAAATCCGTTTTAGCTTTCAAATGCTCGTTCTTAGCTTCTAAGAATCGTTTTAATTCTTTAAATAATAATCCGATTAATACTACTAATACGCTTAATGCTCCTTGAGTTACCACTTGTGTTAATTCGTTCATTTATATCATCCTCTCACTGGTAATTGTAAGAAACGTTCAAATAACGGGCTAATGTATCCATTACCATGCAATCCACTATACGATCCATATAGCTCAGATAATCGTCTAACTTCTTCATTGGTCGTGTAGCCACGTTTTAACGCTCTTTGTAAATCTTCTTCTAAACGATATCTTTCAATCGTTAAAATTCCATCATTTAGTTTTGTGATGTCTTCATTATTCTTTTTTCCTATCTCTGTAATCTCATTGACTACAGCTTGGACTTTATTAATTTTTGCATTAATATCATCCGCATCTCGCTTTCTTCCTGCCTGTATCCAAACAGTAACGATGGCGGAAACAGCAGGAATCAACGCTAACATTACACTCTCGCTCATCTTACTTCACTCCTACAACTCCATTAAAAAAGAGAATTAGCGTTTATATTCCACTAACTCTCCTCGCTCATTTACTGTTACTCCAGACAACTGCAATTGTTCTAACACTCGTTTTTTTAATTTAACAGGTACTCGTTCGTAAGTATATCGACCTTCGATGATGTTGATTGCAATTAGCATTACTAAGTTTGTCATAGTATCTCCTCCTCGTTTAAATACTAGCGATAGTGCCATCTGCAGGCGTGCTAGGATGTTCTGTAGATTCTGCTTGATGGTTGATGTTTGGTGTACTTTCACTTGGTGTTTCGTCATGGTGTTCTACCTCCGTTGTAGTTGTAATTGTTGTAGTTGGTGTTGCTACTGGTTGTTCAGTTGTAGTTGTTGCAACAGGTGCTGGAGCTTCAGTAACTGGTTGTGGTGCTGTAGGAGTTTCAGCTGTAGTTGGAGCTGTGTCAGTTGTTGTTGTTGGATGCTCAACTTCTTCATAGTGGCTGGCTTTTAATGCTTCTAAATCAGCAGTCACGTTAAATACTTGTTCTGTTAACTCAAGTAATGATTTTTGAGTAGTTTCAGATGTTTTTTCAGTCTTAACTGCTAAATCATCTACTTTTGTTAATCGTTCTTTTACTTCATTAGATAAAGCAGATAATTGGGCAATAGTACTTGACGGATCGTACTCCATATTCACTAAATCCATTACTCGTTGAATTAAATACTCGTCTGATTTGTCTAGCAAATTGCCAGGTAGTTGGCGTTGTACATACGTGTACGGTAGCTCTTTGCATACCACTACCTCTGTCATATCTTGTTTTAAAAATTTACTTTTTACCTCGTATCCTGTCATAACCATAATTATTTATCCCCTTTCTTACTTAGTGTTGTTAATTGTTCTTCTAATTCTGCATTTTTTGCTCGTTCAGCAGATAATGCTTCTTGTAAATATGCTTTCTCGATAGAAAGTCTTGTAACTTCTTGAGCTAAATACTCAATCGCTGTTGGTTGGTTATTCATGTTGTAATTTCCTTTCTAATTCTTCTACTTTTACTGATAGTTGTTGAATCGCTTTTACTAAATACGGAATAAAGAAAAAAGGACTATACGTTTCAATACCATCAATCTTGTCGTGAGCATCTGGTAAATATTGACCAACTTCTTGAGCGATTAAACCGATAGTTTTATGGTATTCTGTACTATCCTTTTTAAAATCATATTCGTATACATTTAGCTTGTTAATCGATGCTAATGCATCTACTGTACTTGTTGCGATGTTGCTTTTTAGTTTTCTATCTGACCACGGTTGTACCCTCACAAAGACATTCCCATACGAGCTGGTAAAACCAACGAACGGACCATTCGCATCCTCTTTTCTCTCAATAAGAGTGATGTTATCCATCGGGAGTTTCCCTCTCAGTAAATCTCCTAAAGATTTACCTTTATACAGCAATTCTCCGCCTTTTGGTTCGATATATAAAGTACCGTTGATAGACACTTGACCTTTAAAAGAAGCTCCATGATTCGCATACATCGTACCATCATGAGTCACGACCCAACCGTTTTCTGGGAACGTTCCCCAATCGTGACCCCAGTTTACCCACAAGGCCGCTCGACCAGGAGAATTTAAAGATCCGTTACTCATTCCTATTTTGAATTGGTCTTCTCCTGTGATGTATTTACCAGGATAGTATGTTGTATTTCCATATATATCTGTCTTTTTAATTTGACCAATCTGGAAACCACCAATGTTACCTTTATAAGCGGATAAAAATTCAGCAGACAATTGAGTCGCTGTAATCTTAACAGCTTGTACAGCATGAATAAAAGCTTCTTTTGCTTGCATTTTGGTAAAAAAACTTTCTTTTGCCACAAGTGTATCAAAAAAAGCATCATCTACATCTAATTTAGATGCACTGATGCTTCCGCTAGCTAAATGCCCAGCTTTGATACTGTTAGCTTGAATCTTATCACTGGTAATCGCTCCATTTACAAGCATATCACCTGTTACTCTCATTTGTTTAGTGATAGCTGTCATCATGTTTGGCGTTACATTTAAGATGCTCGATAACGTTTGTCCATCGATTACCTTGCTTGATCCGAAACTTAAACCATTTGCTGTTACTGAAATGTCGCTACGCTTGACGACTCCACGTTCTAACTCTTGCACGGATGTTGTCACGTTATTTATCGACTGATTGACTCGTGATACTACGTTCTCGTTTGCTGTAGCAATTTTCCTATCGTAAGTATCAGCTAATTGAGTGACTGTACTAGAGACTGCTTCGTTTTTGACAGTAGAACGTAATGCATCTAACCGTTGATTAAATGATGAATAATCGCCATTTAACGTACTGTTGATTTGTTGCATGATGTTATTAGCTGATGTAGCAATAGCACTCTTGATACTCGAATCAAAAAACTCAGTAAGCATTCCTTTGTTGTTAGCTTTAATTCGTCCCCACAAATCGCTATTCACATCAGTTAGCATCAGATTCAATGACCGTAAATCATTTAGAATCCCAGCTGTCTCCATTTGCGTGATTTTTGGCTCTACAAATCCTGTAGGTGTGTTTCCTTTTTCAATCTGAATATTCTTTAATTCAGTATTCCCAATACAGCCCATGTGATGGATTTTAATCAGTTCTTGTGGCGTTTTTGGTCTGAACGTTTGATAGTATCTACCGTTTAAAACTTGAGTTGGATTCTTATTGTTTTGAATTGTTGTGTACATAAGTTACTCCTTTTTTAATGCTTCAATGACAATTGTTTGATTAGTTTTTTTTAGATTTGAAAACTGACTTTTAAATCTGTTAAATTCATTGGAGGATTTAAAAGTCAAATACATAGTATGAATAAACCCTCGCCCATCGTACGTCGCAGAATACTGTTGTCGTACTGTCACATCATTATAATATGTACCACTACACATAACTTTGCAACCAGATATCTCATTGAAATTAGACTTTTTAAAATCGATTTCATACAAGTTGTTTAAATACAAACTAGTTGAATTAATAATATTCATAGTAGGATTTATCATAAAATCTAACTCTACCCATTTTGGCCACACCAACTTATCCCCAACATACCTAGCCACAATTTCTTTACCATTAACATAAATACCACTTCTAACCATATATCCACCACCTACTCATGATAATCGTAAACCGTATCAGCGTCCTTATTGCTAATAGCGTCAAACTCGGCTTTACTGCCTACCCAATATTTCATAGGTTGACCTGTTCTTTGATTGATAATATTTTGCCCAGCTGCTCCAGCTGCACCTTGTGGACCTGCTGGGCCTCGTTCCCCTGTAGCACCCCTAGCACCATCTTGAACATTATCTAATCGTGTACTAGCAGCTGCTTTAATCCCTTGATAAGTCACAACGATATAGATTTCTAAATAACCACCACTACGTTGGGCTGAACTCCATTGTGCAAACTTACCATTAGAGTCTGGGCGTTGGTTTAATTGGCTAGTCCAGTTATTATTACCGAATCCACGATAATAGAAATCTACTGCATAATCACTAGTTAATCGCACACCGTCATAATACACATCTGCAATCACATACAATTGGCTGTTCACACCATTTCTAAAATTACCTTCAATACGAACGTTTGCTGTCAATGAGTGACCACGTTCTCCAGTAGGACCTGCTGGACCAATTGGACCTGCAACCCCTGCTGGACCTATGGCTCCTCTAGCACCGTCTGCACCTCTAGGACCAGTCGCTCCTTGTGGACCAGGTGGACCTTGTTCGCCTCTATCGCCTTTCAATGAGTTCCGTTGTGCTTGACTTAAGTTTTCAAATGTAACAACGCCATCTCTTCCTGGTGGGCCCTGAACACCTGGAACACCACGTTCTCCTTGTGGACCAGTTAAATATCTTAAATCTGGAAAACGGTGTGTGCCATCGCCTACTTTTACGAATCCAGTGTCGCTTTCGTGCACCATTTCTCCTTCTTTAGGCACATACTGACTGGTAGCCCATTGTGCCCTAGTCATTCGTTTAAACTGAACAATTGCACTAATCGTTTCTGCCACTATCCATTCCCCCCATCTATAATAATTTGTGGATTTTCGCTCCATACTGTTTCTGTACGATTTTCTCCATTGCTATCTATTATTGCTTTGTATTCGAAATCTAAGCTTAATTCCTCGATTGTTGCTGATACTGTCTTCCTAGTGATTTTTGGACGATACCAATTACCACTAAATTCGATATCGTAATCTCCGTAATACACCATAGGAACAACTCGATTGCTACTATTAATATCGTGTTCGATGCTTGGGAATCGTGTATCTGTTGGTCTTAATATCACATGTCCACCTTCAATAAATAGTACCGATGGCACATTTAAAGTAACGTTACGATGTCCATACGGCGTACACTCTGCACTCCAACTGATTGTATATTCTTTACCGACTTCAAAACCTTCGCCGTTATGTCCGACTTCGATATAATCTCGTCCTAGTTCGATTGTTCGGTTAAAAGCTCCATCAAGTCGATTCTTGTTGTATCGTTTACCACCATCGCCACCAATCAGCTCAGCATTGATACGAGCCGATTCGGCAGTTTCTTCGATTTCTCGTTTAAGCTTCTCTAACTCGACAAATGAAATAGCATTTAACTTCTTCTCTATTTCTGAATCTCGACTAGTCAGCCGTTGCTCAAATTCTTGTTTAAGCTTTTCAGAAAAAGCATCTTTACTACTTTCAAATATCTCGTTTAGCTTTTCTTTTAATTCTGTTTGATAGTCTTTAGATTTCTCCTCAGCATCCTTTCGAATCTTCTCAACTTTTTCGTTAAACTCTCTATCAGCTTGTTCTAATTGAGCTTGCACTCTATCTTCAATCTCCATGGAAGCTTGTTCGATTTTCTTGGTAAGTGATCCAGTATAAGAATACTGAGCATCATTCCCAGCTCGTGTATCAGCACTAATCTTGCTACTTAAGCCACCTTTAAAATCGTAACTTAAAGAGAAAATTGGAAGCTTATACGTTTCGTTCTTATTCGTAACAACCGTAACCCATTGCCCTACGTTTAGCTTCAAATGACCTTGAAACTCTAGTGTATATGGATAATATCGAATGTTCTTCAGATTGAAATACAAATCATCTAAATACCCTTGAGTCATAAAGTCATTTTGAATCTCTAAAGAACGACCAGTTCTTAATCCAACTGTATAAGTAGCTTTTTCTGCCTTACAAGTCATCCCAGCAATCTGATACTCAATCTCGCTTTTCTTTAACCCATGTAAGTAGTAGCTTTCTGCATTAATCGTGATGTTGGATTCTTCCAATCCACGAATCTCTAGCTTACCGTCTCGATTAAAAAAAGCCGACATCCCAATTAATTGGATTGCCGAGCTTAATACTTCTCTAAACGTGATTTTATCTTTTTTAGGTTTCTCATTAATCGTATATCGTAACGCCTGTACGCTAATATCTGGATTCTGCAATACTACATCAAGCTTCGTACACATTTCAGTTACAACATCTTTAACTGTGGCAGGGAATGTCAGATCCGTAACATACGGCTGGTTGAATTTATACATGCCATCCATCAACATCAATGTAGTCGTATTGCTATTTCTATCGATTTCGATGTCATCGATATAGTATTCGCCCATTCTAGTCCAATCCATAGTATTTTCAACCATAATACCGATTTCTGGATACAACTTATCAAGCTTGTTAAATGTAGTGATGATACTTGAAAAGCTAATCTTGCTTGTCCCTACAATCGTACCACCAGTGGTATAAGTATCTCCTGCATTGAATCCGTAATTAAACGATGCATCATTGATATCTCTTGAAGTATAATTGCCTACTTTGATAGCAAGAGTACGATTCTTGCCAAACATTGCCTTGTTATATTCTCTCATAAGCATCTACCTTTCAATAAAATTCATTGATAATCCACTCCACGGTCTAAACTTATTATTAAAAGAATAAGCTGGAGCTGTTCTATCTCCAACATAAAACTCTTTTGTTGTTTGCCCAGTGACCGGATCTGGATAACTTACGCTAAAGAATACTGAAGATACTGCATTTAACAATGTAGAAATTTCTTCTTGAGTAAGTGGACCCCACTCACATTCAAGCTTCCTTTTGATTGTGATTCTATCTCGAATCATATCGCCATTACTATTACGAGTAGACTTACCGTCCACATCAGTAACGGCTACTGAAAAAGATTTAGGGACAGCAACTGCTACCCCATTAACTGTTAATGTACTCATTTACTGTCCCCTCTCTATACATAAAGTAATGTTCTTCCTGCTCGTTCTTGTTCACGGTTAATTTCATTAATCGCAAATCGACCAAACTCTCTATCGCCAATCTGAACGACAATATCTCCCATAGGAGCATTTGGTGTTTGCGGTTGTGGCATCAATTCAGATAACTTGTGAGCTAAAACGTTCATCCAACCAGTATTATTCTCGAGTGGCATTACTGCTTCTTTACCAGCTTCTCCGACCATTGCTAGTGTTGGAGAATCCACAATTCCACCTTTTGCTAAGTATGGAATGTAAGGGAGACTCACACTGAAACCGCCTAAAAAGTCTGGTAACTTGATTTGATTTAAGCCACCGATGAAACCATTAATCAAGCCAATTACGCCATTGATTGCTGACCTAAAAATATTCGCCAATCCGTTAAACACATTTGCGAACATGTCACCAAACGCACTCACAACTTGACCCATCGCATTCATAGCACCTTCCCAGTTGCCCGAAAATACGTTATCCACAAATTCAAGCAACCCTTTCATGACATCGATAATATCATTGAAGTTTTTACTAGCAAGCTTGAATAACTCAAGGAAGATATCTCCGACAGCTTTGAAAATCGGTGCTAATGTAGGAACAATATTCGATGCAATCCATCGTAAAAACGGATCAATAACACCGTTCCATAATTTCTGCAACTTATCTCCTAACAAGCCGATTAAACTCATTAGATTATCGATGGCTGGCTTAGCGTATTCTTGATAGACTTCTTGGAATTTATTGCCAAATTCCGTTAAAATCGGCTGAATATTAGCTTTCCAAGACTCCCCAATAAGTCCGACAATAGCAATGAAACTGTTCGTCATTCCGTCAAAGAATGGCGAAATATGCTCAGTATAAACATCGCTAAATGAGCTAAATGTATGAGTAACGCCATCGGCAATTGAATCGTAAATTGGTACTAATGCATCGACAAATCCTTGGAAGTTTTCTTGCAAGATTCCTAGATTTTCAGTGATTGGCAGTACCATCATCTCTGTCATATCAGTCTTGATTTTCAAGAACACATCTACAATACCAAGTCCTGCGTTGACAAATATTGCAATGATATCAGATGTAATCTGCATTGCTGAATCACTTCTGAACACTTCGGATAATCGCCCAATCGCTTCCCAAAGCATTCCGTCAAGCTCGTTAATTCGTGCCATTGAGTCAAAGATGTTCGTGAATCTATCGATGATGTATCCTTTGTAGTTTTCCAAATACAAGTCGAAACCACCGACTAGATTTTCTGCAATCGACAAGCCAATATTAGCTAATGCACCAAGCTTCTGACCAGATGCATAAACAGTTTTTTCAATAAAGTTACTAAAGGCGTTGACTAACTTGGGATTTGTAAAGATTTCTTGTAAATTCTTTCCGATTCTTTGGAAAGCTTGCATCATCTTATCGATTCCACTTGGATTAAACGCACTCTTGAAACCATCGGTAAATAGTTTCTTCATTTTTTCTAAGAATGGCTTAATCTTATCAAGCATATTCGTTAGCCATTTAGGAAGCTCTGGCTCTGGTATATCCCAATCCCACGCTCCTGCAGGACCTCCGCCACCTTTACCTCCTTTGCCTTTACCTTTTCCTTTGTCGTCATCATCGTCTTGATCCAGTGTATTAATCTCATCGATTCCCAAGAATGATTGCTTCATCTTCTTGGCCGCATCTTCGGTATCATCTGCTGCATCTCCAGCAGACTCTCCAACTCCACCCATCGCTTGAGTCATCGCCTTAGCTCCTGCTCTGGATGCTGAAACTGTTGTACCAAATAGCAACGAAATAAACGATGCTAACCATCCGATAGCAGTTGCAAGCCAACTAATCAATGTTTGAAGAATTGGTATGACTGCTTGAATAATCGGATAAAAGGCAGTAGCTAAGTTAACTTGAATCGAGTTTAGACTAGATGCTAATTGCTCATTCATTGCAATTGCTCCACCAACATAGCTAGCCATAGACTTAAAAGTCTTATAAGCCAATCCAGCGATTAATAGTCGTCTCGTAAATGCAGATAAGATATTCCCACCTCGTCTGAATGGAGAAAAATTCATCTTAGGAGCTTTCATTTTGCCAAATCGACCTAAAATTCCATTAGCTTTTTTAAACTCCCCAACTGGCTTTCTAATCTTCTCTGCTGACCGTTGCATCTTATCAAAATGAGGAGATTGTACATCTCTACTTCTACCAAACTTACGTGGTGGTGTAGCTTTTGATGGTGTATTTTGCAGATTTTCAGTTAAGTTTTTCTGCTTAGCTAACTCTGTATTCACGCCCTCTAATGCTGATTTCAACTGCAAAGAACGTGATTCCATATTAGCGTACACATTCATTAAACGGTCGTTTTCAGCTATCAGCTTATCTACTTTATCTTGTTGATTCAGTAGTGCTTTCTCATGCTTATGACGAGCTTCGTCCTTCATGTATCGTGGATCTTTTTCTTGCATATCTTTCAATTGCTGTTGAGCTTGATAGATTTTGTATTCGTTTTTCTCCATAGCCTTAGCAATTTCTTCCATGGACTGTGGAAGTGAATCAAACTCACGCTTCATGTCCTCTACTGAATCCACTGCATTTTGATGGAGTTTCTTCATTGCAGATTCTAAACGAGCGATTTGTTCGTCAATCTTAGCTACACCAAGAGTATCGCCACTATTAGCTAGAGTATTACGTTTATTCTTCAACTCTCCGATAAGATTTTGCTTTGTGTTTGCTTGTTTCATCTTATCTTCGACATCACGAACGATATCAGCAACATCTTTGCCAACTTTGCTTTTTGCTTTCGATGCAGAATTGCTAAGATGTGAATCCATACGTTCCGATAACTGCTTAGTCGCATTAGCTAAAGTCTTGAAGTTTTCAGCAGTATCTTTACTAAATTTAGCAAAAGATTTGCTTAATTCTTCCGTACCTTTACCAGATCCGAACGAGTCTTGAATTGCATTCGCATTTTCTTTAGCTTGCTTCTTTAGCTTAGAATAAAAAGCATTAAATTTCGCCAGTACGGCTTCGAGGTCTTTGGAGACATCACTATCATCTGCAGTGATAACTACTTCTAGTTTATCTAGTTCCATTTTCTCCCCCCTCTGCTAATTTCTTGTTGTGAACCTGTGCGAAAGCACTTATTCTATCTTTCATGATTCGCCAGTCATCTTGTTTAGTCTCAACTGGTTTCTCAAATAGTGATGGATAAGCATCATAGATGTTTGGCATATCTTTTGGTGAGTTAAATCCAATTGCAATCAATTGTGATAACTTATGATTCATTGTCGCTATTTTCTGCAACTCGATACGTTCTTGTTCTCGATATGCATAAATAGTTTCCATGATTTCAAGATATGTCATATCCCAATATTCCAATGCTTTTACACCACAAGAAAGAGCTATCGGAAACATATCTTCCAATAGCTCTGTGAAATTCTTGTATGTTTTTAGAACAGGCTCTCCTGTTCCGCTGTCTCTGTCGTTTCCTCTTTCTTGTCCGCTTCTTCCGAACCGTTGTCGAAAAAACCACTGTCGTCTAAAATGGTTTGTACTAACTCAATTAATTTAGTATATGAGCCACCTTCAGCTACATAAGCATCATATAAACCAAGCATATCTTTCTCATTTAATACATGATTGATAATGGATTTCTGTAGTACAAATAACATTTCTCCTAACTTCGGAAATGTTGGATTACCTGTTGGACTCATAAAGATAGATGCAATTGATTTGTTCAATTTCTTTTCTACTTCAGTTGTGCGTTGTGCCCCTAAACGACAAATATATTCTTTTTCTGCGATAGTAATTGTTGTATTCTTAGCCATTTAATCTCTCCTATGCGTTTGTTACTGTGATTTCAGTGTTTACTGTTAAGTTAGCAGTGAATGTTAATGCTCCATTTACTTCAGCACCAGCGATTTTTACGTTAACGCCTGCGTTAAATGTATGAGCAGTATTGTCTGGATAAGTTACTTTAAACTCAGCGATTTCTCCACTTTTCTCTAATGCTACTAATTTACGATAAGCTGTATTCTCGTTAGAGTTATCGTATAAGAATTTGAATGCTAAATCTCCTGCATCTTTAATCCCTGGAATATAACGTTTCATGCTGTCAGCTAATGTCGTTACATCAACTTTCTCTGGGTCGCCACCCATTTCAGGTGTCGATTGTAAACCTTCTAAAACTACGAATGTTCCGCCCTCTTTAGTTTTAACAGATAGCGTTGTTCCTTTTGATAGTAATCCTGTAGGTTGTGTCATATTTTCATCATCCTTTCTTTATGCGTGGTAGACTAATCCGTTACGGTTGTCTACGATTCCTTTGTATTGGATACTTGTTCGAATCAAACCAGTTGCTGGATCTTCTCCATCGCTTCGAATAATTCGAGTAAAGCCAATCTCTCTAAACTTATTGTTTAACGTATTTTCAATCGATGTTAAGCTCGCCTTACCATATAACTCGATATAAATCGTGTGTTCTGTCATATTCTCTGGTCCACTTGTATCTCTTGAATATGGTTTATCTGATGTCTTGTAAATTGCTGTTGGGAATTGTGTCCAGTCATTCGGATAAGTTTTAGCAACAAGTGCAATCTCCTCTACGCTGTCCAGTAAATTTACAACAATCTCTTTAATTTCAATCATCTATACACCTCCCAATCCTTGTTCAATGTATTTACTCATTATCTCTGGTATCTTGTCTTTGTTTTCTTTAATTGCAGGATAAAGCCATGGCTGTGCTGGTTGACCGTAACAAAGATAGAAGACTTGCCCATCGATTTTTATTGGTCTGAAATGATAAGCTTCTGCAACGCCTGGAGCTAACAAGTCTGCAGGAATAAACCACCGTTCTTGTGTGTAAACTGGCTCAATTCCTTCTGGTAAATCTTTTGGACTTGCTTGTCCTCTCGGACCAGTACCAAACTCAGTAAATATTGCTTGTTTCTTATCACTCCAAACTCGACCGACAACCTTTCCATCTTCATTATCAACGATGGCATGAATACTACCTTTTAATTCTCCACCACCAGTGTATATTCCTACTGGTGCGTTATCTTCGGCAGTACTGCGAATCGTTTCGGTCACTTCAAACATCGCTTGATTAGTAGCTTGGTTTAGTATTTGTGGTAGCTTTTTAAGTTTATCTCGTAAAGAATCTATCCCTTTAACTTCAATCTCCATTTTCTTTTAGAATCCTTTCCAATTCGATATTTAGATGAGTGCTATAGTCCAGAATACTTTTAATAAAATAATCTGGCTTCGATTCTTTACTGACATAAACACAAATACCATCGCCTTCTTTCAGATGCTCTTTACCTTGATATTTACAGTTCTTGTAATACTTCAATCTCTCTCCATATCTTTCAACTGCCATTCTTCCATCGGAAGATTGGACATTCATTTTCAACTTGATTGGAGTATCTGAATACTTTGTAATCACATTCGCTTCTTTATCACGCTCGACAACTTTGCGTTTTAAATAAACGATTTTTAAATCTCTAACCTTCAATCGCATCATCTGAACGGCACCACCCTAGCTTTTGGAGCCACAACGAATCTAGCCAATCTTTGTTGGATATTTTCTGGCAACCCAGTAATAAAAGATTGAGAGACTCCTCCTTCACTTCGAGAAGTCTCTCCTTCAGTTCCTGCTCTGTTGAATCGAATGACAGCCAGATCCAGAATAATGTATTGCATACCACCGACCAGATCCGAACGATTGCAAAAACTTAGAATCTCGTCCATTGCTTGATTCAGATATAGCTCTAGCAACTCGTCTTGTTCTTCATCTTCAGCATCAATACCAAGTAATAATTTTAGATTTCTTAACTGTTCATTCATACGTTATCAACTCCTATACAGCAGACCAGTTTGTAGAATCTGCATCTGGTGCAGTTGCTCCAGTATTAGCTTTCAACGCTTTATAAACTTTACCTGCGTGAGTTACTTTGTCTTCTGCTTTGTAAGCTTTACCTGCAACAAACTTAGCTGGTTTACGTTCTTTCACAACTCCTTGTGCTTCTGGTTTGTCAGCTGGTTTAGCAGATGCAATTGAAATGATGTATTTACGGTCGAAATCGAACACGAACGCACCAGTGTATAATAATTGTTCTACTAATTCCCCAAAGCGACCAGGAACATTGTCGTTATGTTTTGTTTCGTTGATTTGTAATGGAGATACTACAACGCTAGGAGCTGATGCTAAAGCTTGTACTCCTGGCAAGAATTTAGATGGTACTTTGAACACTGTAAAGTTATCTAGTTGTCCAACGTAACCTTTACCAAGAACAGCTTTATCAGCATCGCCTTGCGGTAATTTAACGATTTCTTTCTTAATTTCTTTATAGAATTTTGGAGTAACAAATAATAAACGTTCTTTTTCGACCCCTAATTCATCTAAAATTACGGAAACATCTAATGTAGATTCGTAAGCTTTACCTTCTACTCCTTCAGTATAAGAAATGTTTTGGCTAACATTACCTAAGGCCGCATCGAAACGTAATTTATCTAAATATGGAGCTACTACTTCAGCAGATTGACGAGCTACAACATAATCGATATTGACTTCGCCATTTGAGTCACGTTCGTCTAATTTATCTACGAAACGACCCCAGTATTTCTCTTGATCCAAACTGTACGTTTTTTCTTCCGTTTGAGCGTAATCGAATTTATTTTCATCATTTCGTTTGTAATCTTGTAATTTCGCTAAGTCTGTTTTAGTTACTGTGAAGTTACGACCTTGCATAACAATTGCATCATTTGATAGTACTAATGGTGCTGAATAAGTATTTGCTTCTACTACTTTCTCGATAATTCCTAAAAACTTATCACGAGATGTAGCTGTATTTAAATCTTGATTTGCCATATATTATATCTTCCTCTCTATTTCAAAAAATCTTGTTGCCACTTAGGCGTGTCTACTACATTGCTTTGCGTTTTCGGTACTTTTGCAGATTTGTTTAATCGTGCATTTACTGCCGTTTCTAAATCTGCTTGGTACATTTTGATAAACTCAGACACAGTAGCTTTAGTAACCTCTGCATCCTCATCAATTAAACGAGCCAGTAACGCATCTGACACGTTAATTTGTTCCTCTGCAAGAAGCCCACGAGCGACTTTACTCATTTCGTTCAATGCTTGAGTTCGTTTCAACTCTGCAATTTCATTCTTGAGCTGTTGATTCTCGTATTCGATTTTTTCATCGGCACTCATTTTTGCTAACTTCTTAGCTTCGCTCTGTTCTTTTTCTTGCGTTGCTTTCCACTTTGCAAACTTCTTGTCGATGATTTCGTTTACTTCCGCATCGGTATATTTCTTTTCGTCTTTTGGTAATGGTGCTTGAGTTGGCTCTGCAGTTACCACTTCTTGTTCCACTACTGCTTCGACACCTTGTGTTTCTTTGTCCATAACGAACCTCCATATTTAAAGTCTTCCCAGACTGTTGTTTCCTTAGCTTTTTACGTCTTCAAAGCTTGGACAAAAACAAAAAAGCCTTTTAACGTCATGCTTAGGACAATTTTTTATTTGAAAACTTTATTTGAAACTTTTGCATAAACATCTACATAAGTTTCGTTTTTGTCGCCATTGTGTGTGATTTCAGCATAATCTCCACATGGCTCATCAGAAGAAATCTCGTTCGTTCCTACTAACGCTTTCCAATTTTGAAGAGTTTTGCTAAACCAAACAACATAGCAATCTTTAGCTTTGATTTCACGTCCGGATAATCGAGTAAACTCCTCTGATGCTAATTTTCTAGCTTTATCTAACATATACATCCCTCCTTTCATTTAAAAAAGTGTACAAAAAAAGCACCTAACTATTGTTAAGTGCTTGGATTGAGTTTTTATTGAATTTTTAAGGCTATAAAACTTTAGCTACATGCTTAATTATATCGTCTTCCCCAGTATATTTTTCGATACCTAAATTGTCTAATATAGCTATATACAACTCACGAAAAGTCAGTTTTGAAAAAGTTTCCAATTCATCATCATCTTTTAAAATAGATAGTTTCTCTGCTTTTTCTTCTGGACTTAAATCACTATCCAAAACAGTTGCTATCAATTTACATTTTTCAATCATTGCTAGTTTTTTCATTGTACTTCGTCTCCTTTGTGGTAAATTTCATTATACTCTTTATTTATTAAACGTTTTAATCTCTTGATGTATTTCTCATCCACATTATAACGCTTATAAATATCTAATTCAATACGATAAGCATCCAATTCCATCTTCCAACGTAAATCTGGATGCTTATAATAATACCGCATGCCTGGAAAACCGTATTTTATATCATCTAAAGCGTGTTGTCTCTCGTGCATCAATGCAGAAAAACTAGCATTTTTATTAACTCGTATATGACCTTTATATCCAAACTCAGTATTCCCAGTAGAATAAACCATGTTTGAATCATCAGTAAAGAACACTTCTATCCCCATACTTCTTAATTCGTCCAGTATTTTTTTCGTTTCTTCTGGATGACTGTCAAACATGCTTCCCATAACTTCTCGTATCGGATCATCAGTCGTGTGAAATTCTATAACTGGACCAAAGTACGCCTGTATTATTGACCGACACCACGGATGCATTGGCGGGCAATTCACGCCTGTTTCAAGACTATCTAATGGGAATATCATACCGTTTAAATGTTCGCAGATAGTCGATGTTCGATTATCAAGAACCGCAACGTACTTCACGTGCTTAAGTCCCATCTTCTCCCATTGTTGTATCTTGGCTTGTGTATGGAACCTGTTAGCTTCAGTACGGATTAATCGTCTTGCTATATTCTTATTCAGTAAAAACGCATCATGCATATATTGCTCGATTTCTCTTGCCATGTCGAGTTCGGACATACCAGTCATGGATTCAACTGTAAACAGCTGTTGCAACTTTTTAGCGAGCTGATCCGTATCTTTCCAGATCCGTTTAGAGTAATTATCTCCATGCCAGCTACTTTTTAGCAAAGTATCTACTTGAGCTTTATCGACTTCTTTTGTATCGATAATCTTAGGAGTAATGACTTCGCTTCCTTTAGGTGGCTTGACTTCCACATCTTTCGTCAACTTAATAAGTTTCTTAGGATTGTTATTCTCGTCAAGCATAACTGGCTCTGGTAGCTTTTCTTCTCGAATCTCAAGCAGATTGGCACGTTCTTCTTTATGAGTGTCTGTAATAATCTGCTTAAATAACTTCGTGCTTAGCTTCTCTTGTTGTTCTCCAACTTTTTTAGCTAATATCAATGCTTTAGTATGAAGAACATCGAGCCTACTAATACGAAACTGAATCGCAAGTAAGTCCAATGTCTTTTGCAAATACTTCTTTGTCTTCTTATCTTTGGTAGTCTTTACCATCTGATTCAAAAGAACCAATTCACTCACAGGCACTTCTTCTTTTAAAAGTTTAATAACCTTCTCGATGTCGTAACCAGTTTTCGTTTTAGCTCGTTTGACTAGTGCTAATATCTCGTTGGTTAACAAGTTCTTTGCATAATCATAAGCCGAATCAATAAGTTTTTCAGTTTGTTCAGCGTTTAAGAACATCTTAACAGAATCACGAATCGCACGTTTTTTCCAGTAGTCGTTCTCGTTATCCTTCTTCATCTGCTTCTACCTCATCGAATTTCGGTAGTGTGCCGTTGCCCAAGGCTTGCTGTTGATTCTGGATAGACTTGCTTTGTTCTTCTTCGAGTTTCTGTAACTGTTCTGCTGGGTCGTCAATATCTGGTAACCAACCGATTAGTGTTTCAAGCGGTAGAATACCTTTCAGTTGATTGATGATACTTGCTAAGTCATTAGTGTTGATTGGTAGGTTTGGTTTAAATGTAATCTTTACATCTGATATATCAATGTTAGAACCTTTTGTATTTAGGATATTACGCATCAATTCTAGGCGTTTACGCAACGACTTACTCATATATCTAGTCTTGATACTTAATAGCTGTAGCAAGCCAAATAGCTTATATTTCATTGCTTCACCAGAAACATTACCTGCAAAGTGTTCATCTGTCATCGATGGAATGTAGCTGAATTTATGAATATCATCTAATAATGATTGTCTTAAGACTTCGTTATCAGCTTCTTTAATCTCTTTGATTAGCCATTTTAAATCGCTATCTTTTTCAGTCGTTTCAATGATTGAATCGTGAGTTAGATTGTCTTCACCAAGTGTAAATCCTTTAATAAATAGAATAGAGTTCACTCGTTGCTCACTCTCGTTGATTCGGTCTGATTGCAATAGATTATATGCATCAAATTGCGATATTTGTTGTTCAAAATCGCCTTGGCGTTCTTCATTGTTACGATACTCTACAACAGGAACAGCACCAAAATAATGCTCAGATTCTTCAAATAATGTCATCTGTCCTTTTGATAAACCTTTCGCATGATAAGTATAAATTTTATCTTCTGTGTATACGTTGATTAAGTAATAATTCAATGAGCCATCAAGTTTGAATCGTTGTTGATAATGCACGCCAAATAATGGATTTTTATCTACCGTATCATCTGTCACCACGAATATCCCTCGTGGGTCTATTGACTTGATTCTAATTTCTGTATCTCCTTCATCAACTGGAGCTAAGTACATCAACTCATAGCCAATCCCAAATACAGATAAGTCTTTCTCCAATTCAGTATCGTGACTGACAATATCCATTCTGCTATACTCATCTAAAATCTTGTCCACTTGTGAACCAGCATAAGCAATTGGATTACCTACCAAGAAACCAGTCGCAATATCAACGATGTACTTAGCATGATTGGCTACGATTTTATGATTCGGAATATTTGGATTTCCAAATGTACGATTTGAAATATCTTGTTTACCATCGTAATAATCCGACAACTTTTTTAATCTAGCCAATGTGCCTTGATGCTGTTTGATGCAATATTCTAAAATTTCTGGTGTTGGAATACCATCTGCCATCAACTCTTTATCTAACGTTATTGTCATTGTTTACCTCCTTATCTTATTCCTAATAATGATTTGCTCTTGACGATTGCTTTACCAGATTCAATACATTGAAGACTGTATCGTAAAGCATCCATTAAGTGATTGTTTTTGTCCTCTGGCTTATTGAGCCAATTTCCTTCTTTATCCTGTTGATAGCAATAGCTGTAAAACTCATCCATGATATTGTTACACGATGGATGCACAAAAATAGCGTATCCTTGTAACTTAGATACGCCTGCCATGATACTATCTTTACCTTTACGACTTTCTTTAATACGACTAATTCCATACTCTGTACGCAATTCTTGAATCAGTCGTGGCTCTGCACTGTCAGCAATGATTGCTGATTTAGCATAGCCTTTTGTTTTAATTAATTCGGCTACTTGTTTAGTAATCAAACCAATCTTGTAACCTTCATCAAATACGTAAATTTCTTTATTCGCTTCATCAATTAACGAGCAACAAAGAGCTGTCGGGTCGTGAGTGAATCCAAAGTCTAGTCCGATTGCTAATTCATATCGACCTGTTTCTAGTAACTCATCTTTGTTAAAATCCTTAACAGTCACGTTCTCATAAATGAGTCCTTCAGCTACGCCCCATTCGCCATCACATACGATTCTGGCACGCCTTGGATTCGTAATATATAAATCTTCATATCGTTTAATATCGACTTCATCAAGCCATTCGTTGCATCTGAATGTAGTAGTGATAGCAAATGTATCATCACGCCTTGTGTCTTCATCAAAGAATACTCGCTTAAGCCAGTGGCGTTCGTTCCACGGATTGAAGCTGATGGTTACTTGTTTAAAGAAATCTGGTGCATCGATGCTACCACGAATTGATTCTACTACTGTACTGAATTTGTCTTCCGTTTCGACTTGGTAGCATTCCTCAAACCAAGCCCAGCAAAGAGAACCAACATCTACTGTAATCGATGTGATTTTTAATTCGTCATCTAATCCTCGGAACAATATCTTTTGCCCAGTATCAATCACAGTGATTTCTGGTAGCGACTCGTTAAACTTAAACTTATGAGCTACTTTCAAACGATTCACTGCCCACTTGAAATCTGTATAAGTCGATTGCTTATTCGTATTAGAATACCTACGAACGACTAACAGATTTGACCATGGATATTTCAACAAGCGAACAATAAAGTTTAACGCAATTGTCTTCGACTTCTTAGAACCACGAGATCCTTTTACAACTCTATAGAAGTTTCTTGATTTCCAAAAAGCACCATAACCAGATCCGACCATTTTCGGTAAATCTATGACTGTATCGTTTGGCTTAATCTGGTATGTCGGATTCATTCGTAAACACCACCGCTCCAGTTACCTCGACCTCGGACTTGTCTGTCCATAATCTATATCGTTTTCCTAATAGCTCGGCCGCCTTGATTCTGTCTTTAGCACCTACATCAATCTCAGTTATCACTTGTCCAGATTCTCCAACACTTTTTAGCGTTTGTTCCGTCATTTCTCCACGCATCACAGCAGACAAATATTTTAATACTTCTTGCTGATCCGCTATCTTTTCGGATTCGATTTCTTTCAACCGCTCATCTATATAGTTTTTAATGTCAAGTTTTGACAAGTTTTCCGAGCCTATTCTATTCGCTGTTTTCTTGCTATATCCTGCTTTTATCGCTGATTCTGTAGCATTTCCGCTGACGATGTACTCATCAGCAAACTTTTTTTGTTTCAGTGTCAATTGTGCCAATTTTCCACCACCTCTCTCATAAAATAAAAAGAGCCTTCATTAAGAAGACTCTCGTGTTTGATAAGACAGCAAAAAATAAGGAAAGGAGACCAAAAAATCTGTCTTATCGCACAATTTCTATACTACAAGTATAGATAGAAAAAAAGGAAAATGATACTCGTTTTTTTTTCACTCATTTTAATCATCACTTGTATTGCATAATCCTACTTTATTTCCGAATTTTTCAAGCACTTGATAACGTACTTGATACACTTTCTTAACACTAATCCCAAGCATGATAGCAACAGTAGACCAAGAGTTTAATCCGTCATTCTGAAAGAATCTGCAATTAATTACTTTGAGTGTATCGTCCGATGATTCCTCTATAATACTTGTAATAGCGTTGTATGCTCGTTCTAAGAATTGTAGTTTTTTATCACTCATTTCTCGTATCACTTGAATTTCTAGAGATTTACTCATAATGTTCGACTTACCGCCACCAACATTTTCATCTAACTCTCGAATCGACAATTCAGCTTTCCTTAAATTAATCTTCTTCTGATAATTATGATAATCTGCAAATAATTCTTCAAAATAAGCCAATTGTCTCTTACTTAATGTCATCGCATCACCTACTTCAATAAATCAATATTTTCTGGTCTGAACCCAAACCACGCTTCACCATTCTCTACTACTACGACTGGTAATGTTTGAAAACCTAACGATTTAACATACTCTCTGGCTTCCTCGTTATCAGTAGTATCAATTGTTTCATACTCGATATTCAATGCATCCATATATCTCTTTGTCATGATACATTGTGGACATTTTTTCTTTGTGTACACTTTTACTTTATTCATTCCTCATCCTCCTTAAAATGTTTCGCAATCTCAGCAATCACATTTACAGTAACGCTGTTACCAGCTTGCTTGTACAATTGGCTGTTTGATGTTACTGCTTGAGCTTTATCAAAAGCCGAATCTGGAAATCCTTGCAATCGCCAGCACTCTCTAGGCGTTAGTCTTCTAATACGGTAGTCAGATCCGACCACTCCTTGTTGTTCTGATGCTAGTAGTGTATTTGCAATCTGATTGCCTACTCTACCTCTTTTAGTCTTCGAATTAATATTAGCGATATTCACGCTATCTCCAACACTAGCTTCAGCATAGCCTTTCGTTGTAGCTTCACGTATTTTCAGTTTCTTATCTTGCAATAAAATTCCGTGCTGATCCTGAGCAGTTAGTGTAAACATCGGCTCTCCATTTGTTTTGAATCGTCTACCGTTTTGTCGTTTATTCACTCGTTCTGGTGTGAGTACTGGAATAGCGACTTGTTTAGGCACTTTATAATCTGTTGCCATTAACGCTCCAACAATACCGTTTTTATCGTACACCAAAGTTCTTGTTCCTTTGCTACTCCCGTTCGGGTTCTTAGTATTCCCAATAACTTTTATCTTCGATTCTGTACCAAATTTCGCATCTTCTCGTCCGATAGGAAAAATTCTTCTGGTACACTCTCCTCTAAGATGTCCGATAATAAACACACGTTCCCTGTTCTGGGGGACTCCAAAATTTTTGCTGTTAAGCACTTGCCATTCCACGTTGTACCCCAGTTCATCCAAGATTCTGAGCATGGTCTCGAAAGTATCCCCTTTTTGATGATTGAGAAGTCCTTTGACATTTTCAAGGAATAAATAGCGAGGTCTGAGAATAGATGCGAACCTAGCGATTTCAAAAAATAGAGTTCCTCGAGTATCTTCGAAACCTCGTCTGTTTCCTGCAATTGAGAAAGCTTGGCACGGAAATCCGCCACAGATAATGTCCACACCTCGGATTCCTCGAATAAACTCGTCTGATACTTGTGTAATGTCATGTAATTCAATCTCCCCCTCTGTGTTGTGTATCGCCTTGTAAGATTCCCTAGCAAATTTATCAATCTCACAGAATCCAATGCATTCATGTCCTGCAGATTCCATTCCTAGTCTGAATCCACCGATGCCTGCAAATAAATCTAGGAATTTCATTCATCCACCCACAATCGTTTGATTTCATCTCCGAATAGTTCTATAGCACGTATAGCGTCCTCACGATTTTTGAAGCATCCAAAACTTTCAAAAGGTTGCACATCGATATACCACTTCAATAGCAATTCACTTGACTCATGATTGAATACAATAAAATATTTCACTTTAACTTTATCTTTCCAATCAGGCTTCCAATCGCCATTACATTTATCACGAAACTGCTTGAATCTCATTAGCAACTCACGTTTGTAACGTTCTCTTTCCGCTTCTTTTCTAGTTTTAAAAACATTTCCTTGCGACAAAGCATCATGGTCAAAGGCGTAATTTTGCCACAAGCCATCTACAACATTTCCAGTGTCGGTCAATAAAAAATATTTATCGCCGTATTTAAAGGGAAATCCTAATTCTTTCTGTTTTTCAAACTCCAACTCTTTCAGTAATTCTATTTTTCTGTTTTCTAGTCCTTTAATTTCGTTTTCTAATTTTTCAATTCTACTCATCTTACTTTGTCTCCTTCATCAACGGATTAATTGCCATTGACAAACAAGTTTCAAACTCAAAACCATTCATAAAACAACGTTCCATCAATCCCATGGTAATTAATCCGATATACATCATTTCATCTTTAGTATGACCTGTTATAATCGCCCATTTCAATCCATCTACTAAATGTTCTAATGTTCTCGATTCCGATTCAAATATTTTCAGTACTGATTCTTGAGGTATTTGTTTTAATCGAGCTTTTAAGTGGTAAAAATTATTCTTTCCTCTAGCTAGATGAGAACAATCAATTCCTAATTTTTCTTTCAACACTTCTGCACCAAAGCTATTTGGTGTAGATTTTCCGTTTTCCCAATTGCAGATACAAGCATCACTAACATTTAAAAACTTAGCCATTTGCTTTTGATTCATTCCTTTTTCTTTACGAATCGCTTTTAATTGTTGTCCAAATTCCATATTTTTTCTCCTCTCACAACATTATTGTAATCCAATCATATCTAGTTCTAAGAAATAAACTTTCTTTCGTGAAAGTCACTTTTATAACATCGTCATCCACAATAATTTCAGAAACAATGTTAACTCCATTAAAAATGAAATCTAACACTGGAAAGTAAGAGTATGGAGTTATTTGTGTATGAAAATAATAACATTTCATTAATCTATGAAGTTGCCAATAAATATCTTCATCAAAATCTCTAACTGTTTTCCAACCTGCCCATTTAATATAATCAAGAATCTTAAATTCAATTTCTAACTTATCTTTTCCAGCAAGGTGTTCAATGTAATTAATTATGCTCATTCTGCACTCTCCATAGCTTCCGCAATTCTCACTAACCAATCTTCTTTTTCACGTTCTTCTTTTGTCCAATCGCAAAAATCAACTATAATCACTGTTCCTATTATCGTAAATGACGGAATAATTCTAGTGTATTTTGTTAACGGTACAATTGACGATTTCGATTCAATTACGCTTAAATAGTTCATTAATCCATGCAGTTTATCAGTCACATCTTCTAATACATCTTCTATTTGTTCGAACGGAATCCCCGCCCATTCCATATATTCTGTAACAGGAAAACTGACTGCCAACTTATCTTCCTCTACTATTTCTTGTAAGAATCTAATAAATGTTTTGTTTTCCATTAGTATTCTTTCTCCTTCTCTTCACGTTTTTTAATCTCTAATACGGTTAATACTGCATAAACTGCAATATCAATCAGCGTATCTATAATACTTTCATCTTTGACTTGTGCTTCTTTATTGCATAACGTTTTTAATCGTTCGACTTTATCGCTCAGTCTAATTACTGGAGATACTAGACCAAATTCGCCATAGCTTTTAGCAAAGCTATTTCCGTAATCAGAATTTTTTCGTTCGTACATTTCGTACATTTTATTCAAAATATCTTTAAATGTTTTCATCGATTTACCATCTCCTGTATTTCTTCCGGTGGTTCTGTCACTAACATTTCAACGACTTCTACGCCATCATAATATTCTACTGTCGAACCTTCACAAAAATCATCGTTTGCATCACACCACACCATTAACTTAACACTAACGATTCTATCTGTGTTGATGTACGTTATACCAGTATCTAAATCAGTTACCTTAATCAGCTTCATTCCACTGCACCTCGTCTCAAAGCAATAAAACGAATCTGTTCTTGATAAATTTTATTTCTCAATTCTTCTACCGTTTCTTCCACACGTAATACATCGCCGTGTTTGCTTTCAATAACTGTATCTTGAGCTTTCTCATCACGAGAGATATACCAAATCCAATCAGAATTAATCCACACATCTCTACAACTGTACTTTAACCGCACCTTGAACACGTTGCCACACTCCTTTGTAAAATACTTTCTTATCACGTTTACGTCTTACGTAACGTTCATTATCAATCTCAACAATCTCTATCCGTTTATAATTGTGTAATCTGTTAGGGTCAGTTGTTTCTCCAAATGTTTTAATCATAGTTAACAACTCCTTTTTGACAATCTATTTTTTCTAATCGTTTTCTAATTTTAGGTCAATTTTCTCATAATTCTTCAAAGGTTTACAGGTTTACACGTTTTTTCGAAAAAGTCTAAAACGAAAATATAAGAATGTTGATTTATCAACGTTTTTACTATATATACTATTTATATATACTTTTTTATTAAAAAAACATGTAACCTGTAAACCTTAGTATAAAAAACATAGATGTATCAAGGGTTTCCGAGGTTACACGTAGGCAAAAAAACGTGTAAACCACGTGTAAACGCCTGTAAACTTTTTGTACAAAGGTTTACACGTAGGAAGTGCGAGTTACGGGTTACGTGTAAACCTCCTTAAATGAGAATTCTTTTATAACCCCTTATCGTCTTACCCTTTATTTTGTAAATACGTTTTTCCCAGCCTTGCAAATTATCCATAATAAAACTGATTTTTTTAGACAATTTTTGGTCGTTTGATTCTTTCCTAAAAATATTCCACATAATCTCTCGAGTAGAAACTCGTTGTAATTGATTTCCGCCCGATTTCCATTCTGGACTATTTGCAAAATATTTTGAGGTATATAAGCATTGCTCTGTTGTTGTTTTGCTTTCCCAATTTTGAGGAACAGGCATTTCTAAATATTGCAGCACTTGCATTTCTATTTCATCTCTAAACATAAATTGCTCACGATATTCATGTAATTCTTTTTCTGTTTCATCATCAAACATCAAATCAAATCCTTTTTCATAAATCGTTACAGCTTCTCCCCAGATTTGTTCTACTATTTCTGGAGTCATATTCATGGGGTGTTTTTTCTGTTGTTGATTCTTAGCTAAAACAGGCAAAAAACGACGTTCTCCAGTTTTGTCTTTTAAGTACTCAATATGATTACTTGTCCGTGCTAACACAAAATTTTTAGCAAATTCTTGAGTTCTTCTCATGTACGGCTTTCTAAATCTCAAACTCGTTTTTGAAATAAACGATTTCGTTTCTGCAAAACTCATTCTGTCACTAGCTACCATTTCATCATCATTGACGATTAAATGCTTGAGCATAATGTCGTAATTATCTTTGTTTGCAAAATCCGTTATAGCGTCTGTATACCATTGACCACCTATTTTTTGTAGAAAAGAAGTTTTACCAACACCTTGCCCACCTACGAGATCCAGCACATAGTCAAATTTTACATAAGGCTCATATACTTTAGCGACTGCTCCGACAAGCCACATTGTTGCAATTTTAGAAATCAACTCTGAGTCTTCGGCTCCTAAAAATACTTGCAGCATTTTATGAATCCGTTGTTTTTTATCCCATTTATCTCTTGCATTTTCCATGTATTCTTTAACAGGGTTATAAGAACGCTCGGACAAAAAGGTTTCCATCCCATCTAACATTGCTTGAGTTGTAAAAGCTGCTCCAATCACATTTTCAAAATAAACTTTTACGACTGATTCAAAATTGGAAGGTAATTCACCTTTCTTTAAAACAGTATTGCCTAATTTGATATCTTGAGTTAATTCATGTTCTTGAGAAAATTCATTGTGTTTTAAATAAAGGTTCAATTGCTCGTCTGCTCTAAATGCATTCAGTACATTTACCGGACTATTGACTTTAAGAGTTCCATTGCTATTTTTTATTGGTTGATAATCTTTATAAAAACTCACTACTTCGCCAATTGCAATCACCTCCTATCTTTACTAATCATACTCATTACTGTTCTTTCTAATTCTTGAATAGATAGTGGATTTTGAGTATTGTCATTAGCAATTTTAGCTAATGACAATACATCCATATCGTCTACATTTCTGTATAACAATCCTCCAACGAATTTTGCGAGTTTATCGTTTCGATTTCCCTCGTCACCTAAGCCGTTGGCGATTGTTTCAAATAATTCAGTTGTTTTTGTCTTTCCGGTCGTTCTACTTTGATTTGCCCACGATCTCAAGCCGTCACTAAAATCAAACGAACGCCCATTTGTTTTTTGATATTGCTTAATGATTGCCTCTATTAATTCTCTAGAAGCTGTAACCATTGTACCGTTCTTAGGTGATTTCTCTAGATCCCATTCATATTGCCCTTTACTTGTTGCAGAAGGTGCTACTAGAACATAATTGTTTTCATGGGCTTTAATATCAACACCCGGCAAAAAACCAATCATTTGACTAATGTGTATATCATCTCTTTTGAAATAAAATAGGTGCTTACCACCGCTTGCTGTTTTTGCTTGTAACGTGGGTTCAATCAGTTTTAAATGTTCCCATTTCTTCAATGAATCAAATCCACTTGTTTCACCGTGCTTGTCAATATCAATAACAAAGAAATTTGTTGTTCTTAAAGCAATATTAGCATCTGGATATTGGTTCCATATTTCTTCGATTTCTGCAGCATTCAACGGTGGTTTAGTAGCAAATTCAATTAACGGTCTTTTTGTTGTAGGACTAATCGGTATGACTGAAAAACCTTTTTGTTGATACAACAATGCATATTCTTTCATGGAGTGCATAGCATCACCTTATTTTTAGAACGGCAAATCATCATCTTCTACAGTTAATGTTTCGCCAATACTTTCAACGTTTTCTACAAGGTCATAGTTACGATAGACTTTATCTCCTCTACCTTTTGTTTCTTCAATCTTTAAAGTAAAGTATGAGCCTACTGCTTTACGTTCTAATGCATCAGCTAATGTTTTTCCGTCTTCAAAATCGACCTTTTTAATTTGGTCTCCAGAAAATTCAATCGCTTTTTGAAAGAATTTAATTGTTCGTTCTACTGACCAGCTAATATCTTTACCATTCCATTCTGGCAATGTCCCAAATGATACGTACTCACTACGATTGTCATATTCACTTTCAGGTTGACGAACTTCAAACGTGTAGCCTAAACTTTCCCATCCACTTTCTGAAATATTGAATTGTACTTTCTTTAGAATAACTGGATATTCACCAGCTGGAATTTGTGCCATTCCATTTACACTATCTTTACGTGGATCAAATCCATCTTCTTTAATCTTTTTTGCAATACTTAATAAACTCATTTTTTAGTCTCCTTTAAATTAAAATAATTCATCTATATCTGTAGTTGTTTGTACTGGTTTTTGTACTTGTTTCGGTTTGTTTTCTACCACTTGTTTTTTACGAGGTGGTTCTACTGCACCACGGACAGTACTTAAAATTTTTAAGATTTTTTTATCATCAACTTGGTCTGCATAATAAACCTTACGTCTTCTATCAATTTCTCGATTATAGTTGTTGCCAATTTTCTCAGTGTGAATCATCAAATCAGAATTACCATTAATCAGATTTACATATTTATCTTTTAAGCTAGGTTTATCTTTTGTGGCCTTTCCGTTGTCATCGTATTCTGAAATTTGACGGCTAATATAAATTACATTTATTGGTAATGCTTTTAAGTCCATTACTAATTCCGTTACTGCTTGATTGAAAAAGTCGTACCCTTTTCCGTATCCAATCTCTGATAAAGATTTTAGTCTTGGTTTTCCGCTTGGTGTTAACTCGTCGCAAACGGCAATTTTAATCATCTCAATCACATCATCAATTACATCAATAACAACCGTTTCATAAGAATGCTTGTGAGTTTGAAGTGCTAATATAATTTCTCCTAATTGATTAATCACAGAATTAACAATCTTTCCGTCTTTGTCTTTTACGTTTGCTAATTGAATACTTGGTACGACATTTGCTTGAGCATTACCATCAGTATTCAAAACAATTGGATTTGGAAACTCGTTTGCTAAATACGATTTTCCACTCATGGTTTCCCCGTAAATGAAATAGTTCCGTGGGGTATCTTTTGGTATTTGTGGTTTATTTTCTGGTAATTTAAACAATTTAGTTTCCCTCCTGTGCAAATATACTTAATAGTTCTTTGAACGCTTTTTTTAAGTGAACAGCATCTTCTCCACGCTCAATTTCTTTTACTTCTCCACCGTTTAAGTATTTCAAATCAAACGTTGCTTCTACCAAAATAACTTCACATTCCATAGCTTTAGCAATCGATTTGAATTGTTGCTTTTGTTCTTCAAACGCTTCAACACTTGTCATTGCTGCTTGCTTAATTGTATTTGTAAATTCTGCCTCAAAAGCTAATGTTCCTTGACTCTTATAACTTTCTAAATAATAACCATTTTTTTTATTACGAAATACGATAAATTGTTTTGTTTCTTTCATTGTTGTCATTCTCCTTTAAAATAAAATTCAATTACGTTTACATCATGTTGCTGTCTACTTCCTGTTATTCGCCACAACAGTTGTCGGTAGTCGTCATACTCTCCAGAATCTTTGTCGACTGGATCTAAAATAACTATTGTTTCATACTTATGCTGCAATCCATCTACTCCAACACCGAGTACTTGACTAGTAGCTACTACCACTTGATTATCAAGTCCTTCTTGTCTGTCGCCTGTCCATAATCCAATCTCTGGATGACGTTCTTTAATCACATTTACAATTTGTTTAGACTTACTCACGATTAGCATATCGTGAGGTGCTCGTTTAATTAATCCATCTAATTTTAATAAAAGCGGTGTATCTTCATTGACTGGTTTTAGCTTTGGAAAATCTATTGCTACTCCGGTTTGATTTAAGTACCTCTCAAAAGTAGTTCTGCCAAAAGATTGCTTAGCCATCACTGAATTTTCGCCAATTGTCACTAAATTTAATTTTCTAAATTTTTCCAATTGTTCTGGATTACCAGTTTCTATGTTTACTGGATAAAATTTAATTTCAAAGCCGTTATTTTCAACTGCGTTTTCGATCTCTTCTATTTCTTCCCAGCGGAAGAAATTAGGTAAATTGTTGATATAACTTTCATAATCTCTAAAATCTTCCCACTTTTCTTTTGAAAAAGTAAAAGGATCATATACCATTTTTCCATGAGTTTTTTGCCAATCAAATTTACTATTTGGTCTAGCAAATCCAAAAATCGTTTTCTCTAAAGGATAGAAATTCTGTCCTTTTTTTCTGATTGGTGTTGCTGAAAGTCCTATGGTGTATTTTCGCTTTATTTTGCGATATAAAGCTACTTGCTTATCACTCGACATATTCTGCCATTCATCAATAATCAGAACGTCACAGTCAAATTTTGCCCCTTTTTTTATCAGATTTTGTAAGGTTCTATCTGTAACAATGCTACATTCAACATCTGCATCAAAATTCATGATTTTAATAGCATCTTTCCAACCTTCTAAAATCGATAAACGGTTGTTAGTAATAATAATTTTCTTAGCGTTTTTATGTTTTGCGATTGCTAAGGCACAAATCGTTTTGCCTCTGCCTTAACCACCCAAAGCTTCAAGAAAAATTCCATTGGTTAATCTTGAACTTCGGGAAACCGCCTCCTTTTGCCATTTTCTTAAAATTAAATTTGTCAAACTTTATACCTCCAAAAGCTCTGGATTTTCATAGATATTGCCAATGATTTCAAATCTCATGTAAGATAAATAAAGTGGATTCCACTCCGGATTTCTTGTGTGCGATTCATCAATCAATCTATAAATAAAACTTGCATAAGAACCATGCCACTTGATGACTGCTTTTCTACCGTTGTGATCGACTATATCCCCTTCAAAAATTTCTTTTCCGTTCTTATCAACCAAACCTGTTGATAACATGATGCGTTCATAATCATCAAAGTGTAACCAATCTTTTGCTCCTTCGTGCCACATAATAGGACAAGTCCAATATAGGTCCTCTTCATCACAATTTCCTACCATAACTTTATAATTCATTTCTTGTTGCATGCCGTCCCATGCTCTATACTTCGGTATCATGTTCAATCCTCCTCTTTCACAAAACTTTCTTTCCAATATCATCAATCACATCTTGAACATCATTTCGTAAAGCCCAAAACAATCCTAATCGGGTTGCAGCTCTTACATCTTGATGGTGGCTTTTTTCAAATTTCCACAAACCTAGTTTTTTTAATAAGTCATTTGGTATATCTGATTGATAACCAGCGTTGCGTTGCAAAATAGCTTCTGGATAATACATTTGTATAAAAGCGATAGTTTGTAGTACCGTATTATCTTTTGAACGGTCATTGTCTCTAGCTTCAAACTTTTCAATCACTACAACATCACATTCAATAGTATTTCCTATTTTTTCAAACCATTCTTTAAAACCTTTGGTTCCATATTCCACCACCCAGTAATTGACTAGTCTGGCGTTATCTAATAACACAATACCTGTTGTAGAAGATTGCTCCTTGTTACTTGATGGGTCAATTGCTAGTATTTTCATTCTTCAACTTCTCCGTCATAACCAGCCATATCAAACAAGTTCTTTTTGTTGTTTTCAACGAATTTCCAAAACGTTTTCAACTCTCTGTAATTATTGATTGTGGATGATACATCACTTTCAAACATGCATTCATCTATATATTTAGGTTTTGCAAAAATGTTTAATCGATATTTTTTTCCAAACATTTTGCCATCTTCATCCAACGTATCAACATCCTTATCTTCAAAAACAACTTGAATGTTGAATGGTAGGAGTGTAAAAATTTCAATTTTGTATTTAGAAATTAAAATTGAAATATTATCAGTTACTAAAATTTTGTTTGTCATTATCGAATTCTCAATCCTTCCGTTTGTTTTAATGTTGCTCCGGGAATCTCTTCTCCTTGCTTCAACACTTCTTTTAATAAAGTCTTATCCACTTGTGGCAATTGTTCGATTAGATATTTCGCTGGAATTAATGTTGCGTCATAAACATCTACACTGGGAGGGTTATTTTGAAGTGATACGGTAAATAATTCCGTTTTAATTTTTGTCAATCCAGAAGTTTTAAGAAAATCTTCTAAATATAAACTTAAAGATTTGATTTTATTTTCATTTGCAATTCTTTTGTTTTTTAATCTAGTTTCTTCTTCCTTAATCGCTGTATTGTCGCCTTTTAGATTTTTTATCCACTTCACAATGTTTTCCGCTTTTTGTTCTGCTTCACCAACAATACTATCTAATGTATCTCGTAACGTTTCTTCATCAAGATCCATTTCTTGAATAGCTCTATAATTATTGCTTAATTCATATAAATTCATATTATCCTCCTAATCGTTTAAATATTTCAGGAAACAAGCGTTCAAAATCTTTTAAGTCATACGATTGAATTACCTGATTTTCTTCCATATAATCGTTCACTTCTTGTTCAGGTGAAGTCATGTAAACATCTATTGAATCAGAATAACGAACAAATACTAATTCAGTAGATGTTTGATTATCATCAATGATTACTGTTCTCATTTTGGTTTACCACCTCTTCCAAAGATTAAATTATCGTAATGTACATTGAATTTTTTAGATAATTTCAACATTTCTAATTCCGTTGGAAGCTCGTAACCACATTCATATAGAGATAATTTCTCTGGTAAAACTTCTAAATAGTTACTCATTTCTTCTCTACTCATGTTTAATCTTCTTCTATGATGGGATAATCGCATTCCAATTTCTCCATAAATTCTGCCTGCCATATAATCTCCTCTCTTTTATTTAAAGAATGATTGTGATAAAATAGTGGAAAGATATTATTGATTAGTCAGCAACTTGCCCTTGCTGGCTTTTTTTGTATTCAAAAATGATTTGAATAATATCGTTCAAATGCTCCACATCTTTTGTTTCTTCAAAATTTTCGATTGATTGTTTGATTAATTTAATGATTGTTTCTTGTTGCATCATCTCTCCCCAACGTATTGCCCTGTTTGTATTAATTGGAGTTTTTCATAATGCTGATTCGATGCACCGATAAACAATCCAAGTAACAAGATTAGCAAAACTAAGAATGTTGCAAAGTAAGCAAATGTTTGAGCGAATCTGATTAGAAACCATTTGTTAAAATTGTTTAGTTTATTCCTTCTATATTCTCGTCTAGTCATTCTTTATCCTCCGTTATTTTTTACTTTTTAACCAAGTTGTTACAAAAGTACTTGATACACTGAACAAAAGGATTCCAGAAATCACAGCGGCGTCAATTTGCTCTTTATTGTTGGAGAAAAATGCTCCGAAACCGATTAGTACAAATGAAAATAGTATTGTTAAACTCAACAAGATGAGTAATAACCGTTCTTGAAATTTAACCATGTTTACCCTCCGTTCTTACCAGTTTTTTCAATAATCTGATACACTCTTAACGCACTTTCTACATCGTTGATTTTTCTTGTCAAAGCTCGATTATCCGACCACAGATAAAAAATCATAAAGTACGATGCTAATAACGTTACTGTTAGAACAAATATGATAAAGCTCTTAGCTTTTTCCACGTTTATACCTCCTTTCATCCCAAACTTTCTGAATAGCATCAAGCTTGTCAGCTTTGTATTTGTATGGAGCCGTATCTGTTCTTCTTGCATTAACAACTACAGGGTGGTATCTGACATCACTTTTAGACCAAGTGCTAACTGTAGTGCCTATCTTGTCGCAAAGTTCTTGAGTTGTGAGCCAATCTTTTTGATTTGTGGTTTGAGCGATTTGCATCAAATCTACAAATTTTTTAGGATCTCGTTTAATTACTTCTACAATAATCGTGTCAAAATAATCTAATGTTGCTTGTTCCATGATTATTTGTTCACCTCTTTCATAAGCTTATTAGCTTCTTTAATGAGTAATCTCATAGTGTTACTATCTGTTTCCTTTTGTGCTGCTCTCGTCAGCATATCGACCCACTCACGTCTTGTGTCATTCTTCCAGTTCACTAATTCAGTCGTTTCACGTTCTTTTTCAAAATAAGGCGAATAGTCTAACGATTTATCATCTAATAGAACACATCTACCTGCTTTTAAATCTCTGTACACATTTACTTTCACATTGCTATTGGTTGTTTTGAGAGCTTCCGCTGCTTCTTCAGTTTTGGAAGTAGGGTTTTCTTTGAAATATTCCCTAATGCGTTCGGCTTGTGTCATCTTTTCCATACTGAAATGCATTCTCCTTTCTTAATAGAAGTCTGTTTTTAATTCTGTGCTATCAATATCCTTTGCTGGTATGTTGCCTGCTTTAATCAAATCTCCTTTGATAACGACTTTAGGAGATTGAATCTTGATTCCTTTATCTGTAAAGGTCATTTTAGAATCGCCAATTTTGATTGAACGTTCGTTTTGTTCGTTTTGCATTGATTTCCTCCTTTTAGATAAATCTTTTTAATTTGTCTGAGATAGCTACTAAATCCGAGTCGTCCAGTTTTAATTGGTCGGCTTTTTGATTTAGTCTTTCGTCAATAGCTTGATTTAATTCGTGCCATTCTCTTTTTGTAAATTTGCTTCTGAATTCTAGAAACTCTTTTATTGTCGTTTCTTTATCCATTCTAATTCCTCCTTTCTATATTGCTCTCCAATCCATACAAGCCTATAATTACTTTGGAAAGGAGGTGTTACTATGTCAGAATCAAGTATTGTTGCTATCGTTACAATTTTGGTAAACCTAGCAATACAAGTGATTGTTGAATATTTTCGATATAAAAATCGTCGTGCAGAATTAGAAAACATTCTGAACGAAAAGAAATTATCTAACTCGCTAAATATTCAAAAATATAATTACGAAAATGCAGTATTGTTATTTCAAAATTTTTCCAGAACAACATCAGCTACTTTAGCTAAAATCGAGCAACTAAACAAAACAGATGCTGTGTTACCATTAGAAGAATTAATGAAATTCGAATCAGCTTTATATGATGTTTATTTTCTTTTGAAAAATAAAGACGAACAAACTCAATTTATTACTTTCAGAGATAACGTTCGTAATTGTTGCGGATATAAACGTGCTGAAGGTTGCACAACGGAATTCCTTCAAGAATACCTTAAACAAACTATCGAAAAGGAAAAAAGCGGTAGTTATGCTTATGAACCAAATGCTTTATATCAAAACCTTGATAAATGTCTTTTGATTCTTCAAAAAGTTTTAGATGATATAAAACATGAAAATCCTTATCAGTCACTTTAATTTTTTTTGGTAATTATATTGAATACTGCCCACTGTAAAAGCGTCATTATATTAATGACTATAGAAACGACTTTCAACGTAAAGCTTTGTATAAAAAAACCAGTATATATAAGTAGTCCGATTGCTATCAGTGCCAGCGAATGTACAATATATTCCAAAATGACAAATTCTTTATCTTTCTTTTTAGGTTTCATATTATTACCTCCAAACTATAAAACCGTAATCTGTTCGTATTTGTGTGATTCTCTCAATTGAGAAATCAAACAGTCTAACAAATATTCTGAAACTTCATAATTTAATTTATGATTTTTAAGCACAGTTAGAATTTCTGATTGTGCTTTTATAATTTCATCTGCAGAAACTTCAACATGGTTAGACATCACTTTTTCTACCTGATTTGTTTCTTTATTCCTTAAATACTTAAGCATTCCAAACCTCCTTAATTCGTTGCTTTTCGGGAACGTTTTATGTAAAAAAAATTGACAAATCATCAACCTTTAATACTGTCGCAATAGCTGCTAATTCATCGGCACCAACATCCACATTCCCATTTTCTCTTTTTGCCAACCAAGTTCGATTTTTGCCTAATTTAATCGCCACCTCTTCTTGAGAGAGATTTTTTGCAATTCGTTCAGCTTTCAAACGGTTAGGGTTAAATAGAATCTTCTTCAAACTTTCATCACCTCCTTTGGTTTAGATTGAATTTGTGTGACTGTTTTATATGTTTTGTACGACTAATTTCTTAACCGTGACTCAATAATATCATTAATGTTCCCGTTTGTCAACGATTGAAATTAAAAAAAATAAAAAATGTTTCTTTTTGGGAACATTAGTGATATAATAATCGCATAAATAAAGAAAAGGAGGAGCTTTAAAATTATGAGAACTAATTCCGAAATCGTTGATATTATTATAGACTTATGCAATCAAAAAGGATGGAGCTTGAGTGAATTCGCTAGAAAATTGGACTTACCTAAATCATCCATATCAAGATATTTTAATAAAAGCAGACAATTACCAATCAATAAGATAAATTTATTTTCTGATGTTCTTGGGGTCAGTTCTGAATATCTTCTTGGCATTCAAACTATAGCTTCCGATAGAAACAAAACTCAAAACGAGTTACTGAATGTATACAACAAACTAGAAACCAAGAGACAAGCAAAAGTATACGATTATGCCACAGAACAATTGAAAGAACAAAATAACAAAGTAGTAAATTTCAATGATTATATAGAAGAAGAATCAGAGTGGTACGAAGTAAAATTCTATGGAAGTATTTCTGCAGGTACTGGATTATATCTTGATGATGAACAAGTTGAAACAATCAACTTTAGTTCTAATATGGTTCCAAATGGAACTGATTTCTGTTTGAAAGTCAATGGGGATTCAATGGAGCCAACGTTTAATAATGGCGATTATGTATTCATTAAAAGAGAAACAGATTTTAGAAATGGAACAATCGGTGCAGTTATTGTTAACGGTGAGGCTTATCTTAAAAAGATATATATTACAGATAATTCTATTAGATTGGTATCATTAAATAAGAAATATAAAGATATTATAGTATCTGAAGATGATACATTAAAATATGTTGGAACTGTAGTTTTTTAAAACAAAAAACACCGTGCTTTCATCTTGGCGGAAGTAGCACGATGCTTTCACAAAAAATCACCCTAAAATAGGGCTATTTGATATGCCCTATTTTACCACAAAAAGAAAGGTTGGTAAATATGGCAAGTCTATACAAACGTGGCAAAACGTGGGCTTATAAAGTTTATTATTATGATAATGGTACGCAAAAAGCTGTGTCTAAAAGTGGCTTTAAGACCAAAGCTGAAGCAAAAGATGCATCAATCAAACGTGAAAATGAATTATTACTTGGTAAGAATTTTACGAAAGAGAAAATGTATCTTGCTGATTACATGAAATCTTGGAAAAAATTGTATAAAGATGGTACGGTATCGGTCGGCGTTTTGAAACGAATAGATATGGTAATCAGATATGTAGAATCTAATTATAATCTGATGCTAAAAGATATCACTCCAGATAATTATCAAGCCTATTTAAACAAATTAGCTGAACGATTATCTACTGAATCCGTAATGAAATATCATGAATATGTTGCTGGAGCTATCAAGCACGCAGTCAGAACAGATGTATTGATTAAAAATCCATGCGAATATGCCAAAATTAAAGGAAACGACAGTCGTACATTTGAAGAAGAAACCAAATTCTTATCGTTAGATGAATATTATAGATTGTATGATGTGATTATTAATTCTCTTGATCCAAGATACATATCAAAATACATTATTCTGCTTGCTATGGTAAGTGGGATGCGATTGGGTGAATGTTTAGGATTAACGTGGAATAACTTAAATAGAAAAAATGTACTGTAAAAATTGAAAAAGGATTCGATTATATTCATACGAATGATTTTACTGATGGGAAAACAAAATCTGCAAAACGAACGATAGTGATACCAAAAGAAGTAATGGAAATACTATATCAACTACCTCAAAATCAAGAACGTGTTTTTAAAGATGTCACAAGTGAAGGTGTCAATAAAGTTTTAAAAACTTCTTTGTTAAAAGCAGGTATAGAACGCAAGATAAGATTTCATAGTTTGAGACATACTCATGCAAGCATCTTATTATCGAAAGGGATACAAGTTTTAACAATCAGTAAACGACTAGGACATTCTAGTCCGACAATAACCATGGAAACATACGCTCATGTGATAAAAGAGTTGGAAGAATCGGATAATACCAAAATTTTAAATATTTTAATTCACGGAACAAACAAGGAACAAAAGTCCTAGAAACGTTGTTATATCAACATGGTACTATGCCTGTAGGGGGCATCTAAATCAACAGGAAGAAGCCTTGATTTACAGGGCTTTTTTGCTTGTTTATAACTGATTTACCCCACTTTTAAATCTAGATTTTCTTTTTTAATCAAATTACATCTTAACAAATAGTGTAAACCCATTTACTTTTGCTTTGATGCCATACAATATTTTCATGTAGAGAAGACAAATTTTATC
>CALATC010000095.1 GCA_937891475.1 uncultured Granulicatella sp.
GTTTCATGTTTGATTCGTAACTCTTCTTCTAATTGACTACCTAATTCGTCATTTACAATAATGTCCACACCCATTTTTGGAAATCCAAAATTCTCAAAATATTGTTGAATTTTTTTGATGTAATTTTCATTGACATGAGACTTGGTAATTTCATTTGGACAATGAAATTGTATTTTTTTCTGATTCCAAGTAGGGATTTGTCCTGATAGTAATTGAACTACAAGAGGTGATTCTTGTTGCAATTGGAATAGAACCATTTCCCAATAAGCTTGAATTTGTTCTTGGGTAATTTGAGACTCTTCTCTCGTTTTGACTACTAATTTTACTTGAGCAATTTTTTCATAAGTCTGTTTTAATTGTTCATAGAAACGTTTGAATTTCTCGTACTGTATCACATGATTCGTCTCAATATTAAAACACCATTCTGGAATACTTTTGGTAATATCAATTTTTGTTAATGAGGCTTGATCAAAATCTGGTTGTAAAAACTCTTCATTGTCTAGCTGCAATTGATTCATTAACGTTAAAAATAATTGTTGTTGATGTTCTGACACTTGATCACTCCTCTCTAAAACTGAAAAAATAAGTGTGGTTTTCTATTAAATTGCTATAGAAAACCATCACTTACCTCCTGTTCATTGTTAAAATAATTTACTAATATCATTCCATGTTACTAAAATCATTAAAATGATTAAAAATACTGCCCCTGCAATTGTAATATAAGATTCATATTCCGGTTTTAGAGGTTTCTTACGAATCCCTTCGATGATATTTAACACTAATTTACCTCCATCTAAAGCTGGAATTGGTAATAAATTCATAATCCCTATATTCGCACTAATTAATCCTAAAAAATTCAAAACAGAAACAACGCCGCTTTGAGCAACTTGAGAAGTTAGTGAGAACATTGCTACTGGTCCACCTAAACGATTAATAGAAAATCCTTTTGTAAAGAATGATGCAATCGTTAGGAATACAGAACTAATCACAAACCATGTTTGAGTGAATCCATAAAGTACTTTAGACAATAAATCTGTTTTCTTCGCAGATTCAATTCCTAAAACACCGACTTTAGATCCATCTGATAAATCGTACGCTTTAGGCGTTACCACAATGGTTTGTTGATTTCCATCTCGTTCAATCACGAGTTTTGTTTCAAGATCAGCACGTGGAGAAATTTGTTTACTAATATCTCCCCATTTTTGTACTGCTTGTCCTTCAATTTCAATAATTTTATCGCCAACTTGTAATCCGGCTACTTGAGCTGCAGATTCACTTGCAAAGTTTCCAACTACTGCTTCATTAGAAGGAACTCCTCCTGCTAAAAATGCCACGATAATAAATGTAATAATCGATAAAATAAAATTATTCATCGGTCCCGCAAAATTTGTTAACATACGGTCTTTTAAACTAGCAGAATTAAATTGACGTTCAATTGGAGCAACGGTTACTTCAGTTCCATCTTCTTCAATAATGGTTGCTGTTTTAGAAACCTTTAAGATTTCTAATTTTTCTTTTTGAGGTTTATATCCTTTTACTACCATCTTTTTTTCTAAATCACAAGATTCAATTTGGAAAGGAATACCTTGTTCTAATTCAGTTGATGGATCAAATGAAATTTGCTGAACAATTCCATCTTCTAATCGAAGTGTCACCATCATACCCGGTTTAATCTCTTGATCACTTTCCTCATGCCCTGCCATACGTACATATCCACCAACGGGTAATAATCGTAAAGTATAAACTGTTTCACCCTTGCGTACTTGGAATACTTTGGGCCCCATTCCAATGGCAAATTCTTTTACTAAAATACCTGCACGTTTTGCAAAATAAAAGTGTCCAAATTCATGAATAATCACAATGACACCAAATACAAATAAAAATGCAATAATTGTTTTAATCATATGTCCTCCTTAATGAGTACCAATAAATTTCAATACAATTTGAAACATAAACATTGCAAAAAATGTTGAATCAAATCGATCTAATACTCCTCCATGCCCTGGAAAGATATTTCCAGAATCTTTTACATTAAATCTGCGTTTATAAGCAGATTCTACTAAATCACCTAATTGTCCAAAAACTGATAAGGCAATCATTAAAATCGTCATTTCAATAAAATGAAATCCTAATGGATTGAATAATTTTAAAGCAATCGTTCCTAACCCAATTGCTCCAATCACTCCACCGATGGATCCTTCAATCGTTTTGTTTGGGCTAATAGCAGGAGCTAATTTATGCTTTCCAAAACTTCTTCCTGTAAAATAAGCAAACGTATCTGTCCCCCAAATAATACAAAAGACAAAAACGACCATTCCAAAACCATATTCACGTACAAATAAAATTCCGGAAAATCCGCCGCCAACATATAAAGCAATCAGAGATAAGAAACTCACATCTTCAATGGACAAAGTTTCACTTTTATAAACAGTTAACGACATTAATAACATCACACATAGGAAGAAAATATAAAAGAAATCCACACCTACGGGTAATTCAATAATCGGTACCCGTGCAAAAATAATCGATAGTGTAGCTATAAGCGTTAAGATTCCTTCAATCGAAACAATCGATAATTTCTTCATCTGAAAAAATTCAAAAATTGCAACAAATGATAAAAATCCAATAACAACTTTAAGTAAAGTTCCCCCAATAACTAATGCAGGAACAAACAACATCAAGGCAACAATGGCAGTGATGATTCGTGTCTTCATGAAATTAAACCTCCATATCGTCTCTGACGTTTCTGGTACGTTAAAATCGCTTCTTCTAAATCTTCTTTACTAAAATCTGGCCAAAAAATATCTGTAAAATAATATTCGCTATACGCTAATTGCCATAAAAGAAAATTACTTAAACGCTGTTCCCCACTTGTACGAATCATTAAGTCCGGTTCTGATAACTCTCCTAAAAAATTCGTTTGTAAATGATTGGCAAATAGTTCTTCATCAATTGAATCTGTATCATACTCACCGTTTGAAACATCCACTGCAATTTCTTTTACCGCTTGAAGAATTTCTGCTCTTGATCCATAATTCAAAGCAAAGCAAAGTGTCATTCCTGTATTGTCTTTTGTATCCTCAACAGCTTTTTCAACAACTCTTCTTGTTGCTTCTGGCAATTGATCCGTAAAGCCAATTAAACGAATACGCATATTTCTCTCTTGCAATTCAGGCATGAATGAACTGAAAAAGTCTCCAGGAAGTTTCATTAAAAAGCTCACTTCTTCGGTTGGTCTCTTCCAATTTTCAGTACTAAATGCATACATAGTCATCGCTTTGACTCCTAATTCATCAGCAGCAATCGCAATTCTTTTAACCGTACTCATCCCCTCTTTATGACCGGCAATTCGAGGTAAATTTCTACTTTTCGCCCAACGTCCATTACCATCCATAATGACAGCAATGTGTTGAGGAATATTTGTTTTATCTAATTCAATAGTTTTCGTTTCTTTTTTCTTTTTCCAAAAAAGCATCATTTCAATTCCTTTACTTATGAAATACTCTCTCATTGTATCAGAAAAACACCTTATTGGGTAGTTATTCCCCCTTCTTTTAACCCATTCTTAGACTTCGTAAAGTTTCAAAGTAACTTCTAGTTAAGTGTCAAAACTAGAAGTTAGTATGAGACTACATTTTTCGGTAGAATTAAGTATGGGACAAATGATGGTATAGAACTATGAAACACAAACATTTAACTCTATCTGATCGTATTGAAATTGAATTAGGTATTACACAAGGTTTTTCATTTAGAAAGATTGCTTCAATCATTGAGAAGGATCCTTCTACTGTTTCAAAAGAAATAAAAAAACATCTAATCGTTAAACAACCAGATGAACAT
>CALATC010000096.1 GCA_937891475.1 uncultured Granulicatella sp.
AAGCTCACAAATTAAACATTCCAATCGTTGCTATGGTTGACACAAACTGTGACCCTGATGAAATCGATGTTGTTATTCCATCAAATGACGATGCAATCCGTGCGGTTAAATTAATCGTAGCTAAAATGGCTGATGCATTCGTTGAAGGTAACCAAGGTGAAGACGTAGTAGTTGACGAAGAAGACTTAGATAAAGATACTTCATTAGAAGATATTGAAAAATTAGTTGAAGGCGACAACGCTGAATAATCACTAACCAGTAGGCTGTTTGGAATCGAAAAAAATCTTTCATCCAAACAGCTTTTTTTAAAAAATAATATTTGTAAATTTTTATAATTTAGGAGGAAATTGAAATGGCACAAATTTCAGCACAATTAGTAAAACAACTACGTGACATGACTGGCGTAGGGATGATGGATGCTAAAAAAGCATTAGTTCAAACTGAAGGAGATATCGATGCAGCTGTTGACTATTTACGTGAAAATGGTTTAGCAAAAGCAGCTAAAAAAGCTGACCGTATCGCTGCAGAAGGTATTACAAACGTATTAGTAGATGGAAACGTTGCAGTTGTATTAGAAGTAAATGCTGAAACAGACTTCGTTGCTAAAAACGACAAATTCCAAGCATTAGTAGCTAAATTATCAGAAGTAATTTTAGCAAACAAACCAGCTAACTTAGAAGCTGCTTTAGAAATCGTTACTCCAGAAGGTAAAGTTTCTGACGTAATTGCTGAAGCAACTACAGTTATCGGAGAAAAAATTTCATTACGTCGTTTTGAAATCGTTGAAAAATCTGATGCAGATGCATTCGGTGCATACTTACACATGGGCGGACGTATCGGTGTGTTAACTGTATTAGAAGGTTCTTCAGATGCAGATGCTGCTAAAGACATTGCTATGCACGTTGCAGCAATCAATCCTAAATATGTTGACCGTTCAGAAGTTTCTGCTGATGAATTAGAACATGAGAAAAAAGTTCTTACAGAACAAGCATTAAACGAAGGTAAACCAGCTAATATCGTTGAAAAAATGATTGCTGGACGTTTAAACAAATTCTTAGCTGAAATCAGCTTGAACGACCAACCATTCGTTAAAGATCCAGATACAACAGTTGCTAAATATGCTGCTTCTAAAGGTGGTAAAGTTAAATTATTCCACCGTTATGAAGTTGGTGAAGGTTTAGAAAAACGTGTTGACAACTTCGTTGAAGAAGTAATGGGACAAGTTAAAAAATAATTGATTTCAATTAGTGGGGAATAAGGTAGGAAGCTGCCCTCTATTCCCCTTTTTTTTAGACTTAATTTACTAAGAATCTATATAAGAGGAGTCCTTACAATGGTTGAACCAAAATATAAACGTGTTGTATTAAAATTAAGTGGAGAAGCATTAGCAGGCCAAACAGGTTTTGGTATTAATCCTCCAACTATTAAAGAAATTGTTAAAGAAATTAAAGAAGTTCATGATTTAGGTGTTCAAATTGCAATCGTTGTTGGTGGCGGAAATATTTGGCGTGGAGTAACAGGAGAAGAAGTAGGAATGGAACGTGCACAAGCAGACTATATGGGAATGCTTGCTACAGTTATGAATGCCTTAGCACTCCAAGACGCATTAGAAAACATTGGAGTTCCTACTCGTGTTCAAACTTCTATTGAAATGCGTCAAATTGCTGAACCTTATATTCGTCGTAAAGCAATTCGTAACTTAGAAAAAGAACGTGTTGTTATTTTTGCAGGTGGTACAGGAAATCCATACTTCTCAACAGATACTGCTGCTGCATTACGTGCTGCTGAAATTGAAGCTGATGCTATTTTAATGGCTAAAAATAATGTAGATGGCGTTTATAGTGCGGATCCTCGTATCGATACAAATGCAATTAAATTTAATGAATTAACACATTTAGATGTGATTCAAAAAGGACTAAAAGTAATGGATACAACAGCAAGTTCATTATCAATGGATAATGATATTCCATTAGTTGTCTTCAATTTAAATGAAACAGGAAATATTCGTCGAGTTGTTCTTGGTGAAAATATCGGTACAACTGTAAGGGGGAAATAATATGACAGCAACTGAAATTATTGCAAATGCTAAAGAACGTATGAAAAAAACTGAAGATGCCTTACAACGTGAATTAGGCGGAATTCGTGCTGGACGTGCGAACGCAAGTCTTTTAGATCGCCTGCAAGTTGAGTATTATGGAGTTCCAACTCCAGTTAATCAATTAGCTTCTGTAACAGTTCCTGAAGCTCGTATGCTTTTAATTACACCTTATGACAAATCTAGTTTACAAGATATTGAACGTGCAATTTTAATGTCAGATATTGGGATTACTCCAACAAATGATGGTAGTGTTGTTCGTTTAGTTATTCCACAATTAACAGAAGAACGTCGTAAAGAATTAGCGAAACAAGTAGGGAAAGAAGCTGAAGGCGCAAAAGTAAGTGTTCGTAATATTCGTCGTGATGCTATTGAGCATTTAAAGAAAGCTGAAAAAAATAAAGAAATCACTGAAGATGATTTACGTGGATATGAAAAAGATATTCAAAAATTAACAGATGACAGCGTTAAAAACATTGATCATTTAGCACAAGTGAAAGAAAAAGAATTATTAGAAGTATAATTCATGATGTGGCAACAAATCTTTGTAATCGTAATAGATTTGTTGTCACTTATTTTTTGAATCGTTGAAAGGAGATTTTATGAAATTAACGAAAAAACAACAATTTCTATTGGTTAAGTTAGCGATATTAGCCATTATCCTAGTTATTTCTGGACTTGGTTTATTCTCAAAAAATCAAAAGAAATCTTCCAATAAATCGAATATTAATCAAACACAAGTAGAAAGTAGTGTAGATTTTTCTGGATATGACAAATCAAAAATGTATACTCTTCAAGTTGGAAAAGTAGCCGATGGAGATACATTCCATGTTAAATTAGATGGAAAAGATTTTAAAATTCGTTTATTACTAATTGATACACCTGAGACTGCTAAAGAAGGAAAAGCTGCTCAACCATTTGCAGATCAAGCAAAACAAAAAACAGAAGAACTGTTAAAGAAAGCTAAAAAAGTAGAAGGTAAGTTTGATGTAGGTGATTATACAGATAAATATGGACGTGCTTTAATGTACGTTTACTTAGATGGAAAATTATTACAACAAACTTTAGTAGAAGAAAGTTTAGCAAGAGTAGGGTATGCGCATCCACCGAATACAACGCTATTAAAAGATTTACAAAAAGTAGAAGAACAAACGAAGAAGAAAAAGAAAAATATTTGGGAAAAAGATGGCTACGTAACAAATCGTGGATTTGACCCAAGCGTATACTAATCTGTCTCATTTATGATATAATTTTACCAAGATTACATATTAATTAGGTGGCAGGGTTATGAAAAAAAGAAGTGTTATCGTAACAATTTTATTTTTGATATATTTAGTAGTTGTCTTTACTGTCTTTTTCAATGATAAAAGGATGATCGCAGTATTTGCATCTATTGGAGCCGCAATTTATGCTGCAAATATTAAAAGAATAAAAGATTCTGAAAACGAATAACTAAGTAAAAGCTAAGTACAAAATATAGTGCTTAGCTTTTTATTTTTCATCTGTCTTAAACCTGTTTTTGCCTTTATATCAAGGTTTAGAGGTGTTATACTATAACAGTTCCATCCCAATATATTGTGTTTGTAAAAATAAAACAAAAAATTTAAGCACAATATATTGTATTTCATTCTAATATGAGGTATGATACTACCTGTATGAAACAAAAGGGAGAGATGTAAATGTCAAATCGTCAAATCACACTATATTCAAAACCAAACTGTATGCAATGTAACTTTACGAAACAATTTTTCGAAGATAACCAAGTACCATTTGTGATTAAGGATGTGTTCGAATCTGAGGAAGCTTTAGAAGAAGTAAAAGCATTAGGATTCCAATCATTACCAGTTGTAGTTGCAGATGGAATTGAACCTTTCTTCGGTTTCCGTCCAGATATTTTAGAACAACTAGTTGGGTAAATTTTAATAACTAAATTTATAAAAACGATTTTTCTATTGTAGCATCCTACTACGTAGAAAAATCGTTTATTTTTGTTTACAAATTCATTGTTCTATGGTTAAGTTAAAGAGAATAAACGATTGGAGGTTCTTATGAGTTTCGAAGTCATCCTAACAAAAGAAACAAGTGCGAAAGTTTCGCAGATTGCTACTAAAATTGCAGATTGGTTAAAACAATCTAGCAATAATCAAGTGATTTATCTAGTTCCGGATCATATTAAATTTTCTGCAGAATTAGAAATGATTCAAGAAGTGGGTCAATTATTACAGCAACCGAAGAATTCTTATGCTGTTACAAAGCTTCAAGTGTATAGTTTTAAACGTTTGGCATGGTATTTTTTAAGAGATCATGCTGCATTGCAACGTCCTTCATTATCCAAAGTTGGAATTTGTATGATTTTACAAAAAATCTTATCCGAATATCAAGATGAATTAGTACTTTTTAATAAAGAATCTCGTCATAAAGGATTTATTGAACGTTTATCTGCTGTTATGCAAGAATTTCGTTTAGGTGGAATCGAAGTAGAAGACTTTACAGAGTGGTTTGAACAAGATTCTTATGAAGAAATTGACCAACGTTTGAAAGAATTCGGCATCATTTATAAACATTATTTAGAATATTTAAAACAAGATTTTGTTCAATCAGAAGATTTATTACGTATATTAGCAAAAGAAATTTCATCTATGGATTTATCAAACACGTATGTTGTCATTGATCAATCCTATCATTTAAATACGATGGAATTAGAAGTGATTGATGCGTTAGTAAAATCATGCGGAGGCGTAGAGTTTTATACAACTGCAACAACTGATGCCTTTAAACCAAAAGAAACGCTAGAATCTAGTTTATTTGATTCCAATCGTCAATTAATTTCTCGTTTACTAACTTGGTTAATGATTGATGAAAGTAAACCTGTTTTACAAGAATTAAAAGAGAGTAATACGACTTATCATCCTGACTTTTTAGAACTTGAGCAATATTGGTTAGAAACTAGTGGTGGTCTTGAAACTTCTTCTGAATCTTCATCTAACAAAATCGATGCATTACAATGGATTACTTATGAAGATGAACGTCAAGAAATCCAGGAAACATTAGCAACGATTAAAACTTTAGTCGATAGCAGGAAATATCGTTACCAAGATATTCAAATTTTATCGAGAAATTTAGAAGAACAACAAACGCTATTACAACCTTTATTAGAAACGTATCAAATTCCTTATTTTATGGATTTATCAGATACAATGGAGCATCATCCACTCATTCAAGTACTAGACGCGATTTTTGCCATCCAGAAGCATTTTTGGCGTTATCATGACATAATGAACCTCTTAAGAAGTGAATATTGTTTCTGGCCCTTAAATCGAGCAAATTCAAAGAGTGAAGATAATGAGGAAGAGGATTTAAGACAAGCACTGATTCATTATCGTCAAAAATTAGATGAAACAGAAACAATTATACTAGCGCAAGGCTATGAAGGAAAAGATTGGATTTCAAGTAAAACGTGGAATTATCAACTTGAAAATATTGATGAAGATAGCTTAAGTAGCAGAGAAGTGTTATTCAATCAACAGTTAACACAAGCACAAGAACTACATGATCAAATCGTCTCTTTATTAGAACCTTTCTATAAGAAATTGGATAAAGTTGAGACAACAAAAGAAGCAATCACTCTCCTATATCAATTATTAGAAAAAATTGGAGTAACAGATGCATTCCTATACTGGAGAAATCATTCTGCCAATATTGGGGACATTCAAACAGCTAGAAGACAAGATCAAGTATGGAATGAATTTTTAAAATTATTAGAAGAGTATGTTTATATTTTTGGAGATGAACCATTTGATTGGGAAATTTTCCAATTATTATTACATACAGGATTCGAACATACACACTATAATATGGCCCCATCTACTTTAGACCAATTAACATGTACTGGAATTGATTCTGTCCGTTATTCTCCTAAAAAGGTTACATTTGTTATTGGGTTATCTCAAGGCGTCCTTCCTAGAATGGAAGAGGAGAGTGGTTTAATTACCGATGAAGAAAGAGAATATTTATTAAGTAAATTAGATACTGGACGTTTCTTACATCCAACAACGATTCAAAAACAATCCGTAGAGCCATTTTTATTTTATAAAGTGTTAACTTCCGCAACTGAAAAGTTATATTTATCAATGCATCATACGGATAAAGGTGCTAAATTAAAACCATCTAGCTTTGTAGAACGTATTTTAAATAAATTTGAGATTACTACCCAGGATGGCAATCAAAAACAACAAGAACGTTTTGAACAGGGCGATTTTGTAACGATTCATGAATTATTTACAACGTTACTACAAAAGCTGCGTCAATATAAGTTCTCCAAAGAAGAAGATATCCCATCAATTTGGCTTACTTTACCACATTTATTAAAACAGGATAAAGATTTCCAAAATCAATATCACACATTAGTGAACAGTGTATTCCATTTAAATATTGCCAAGCAATTACCAAAAGAATTAGCTGCTGAACTTTATGGAAATCATTTATACTTATCGACTTCTCAAGTGGAAACATTTTATAAAGATCCATTTAGTCATTTCTTACAATATGGTTTAAATTTACGAGAACGTAAAGAGTTTGAATTAACGGCTGCTGGATCTGGCGAATACTTCCATGAAACATTTGACCAGTTTATTCGTAAAGTTCATGAATTACAACTAGACATTCGTTCTATTGATAAAACAACGACCGAAACATTATTAAAAGAAATTTTTGATTCTATGAATGAAGATGCAAGATTCCAAATTTTAAATGCATCTCCTAGAATGAATTGGACAAAAGTGCTACTACAAGATACGATTCGACAAACATTAGCTGCAGCATTAAAGCAATTGCAACAATTACAAGTAACTCCATGGAAAACAGAAGTTGTTTTCGGTGCAAAATCTGATAAGAAAATTGAAATTCCATTAAATGATACACAGTCTTTATTTATTCGTGGGAAAATTGACCGTATTGACCTTTTAGAAACTGAAAAGGGATATCATTTAGGAATAGTTGATTATAAGTCTTCAGCTCAAAAATTTGATATTAATCGATTACGTTACGGGATTCAATTACAACTTTTAACGTATTTATCAGTTGCTAGAAATATTGTTTCTGTTCAATTTAATAAAGCAGTAACTCCATATGGTGGATTATATATGCATGTTTTCCAACCAAGCTTTAATGCAAAAGATATTAAAGCAGATGCAGATTTTGAAGAAACTCGTTTGAAGAAATATAAATTATCAGGTTTATTAACGAATGATTTAGGAGTTCTGCAACAAGTTCAACCTGATTTTGAAACGGGAGACTCGATTGTATTACCATTTGGAGTTAAGAAAGATGGAGAATATAAGGCAACAAGTCAAGTCTATGCTCCCGATGACATCAATTTATTAATGGATTTTGCTTTCTATCAATTGAAAACTGCTGGAGAAAAGATTTTAAATGGAGAAAATCAACTTGCTCCTTTTGATGAATTAAAAGAATATGCTGATTCAGTGAATGGAAAATTCAGTGCAATAGCAATGTTTGATGCAACCAATCCAGAAAATAATTACCAATTTTTAACAAAAATGCCTCTTCAAGAAAACTTAACTTGGATGAGAGAGAAACTAAACGGAAAGGAGGCGTAATCGATGATACCAGTAAAACCAGAGGGAGTACAAGCAACTCCTGAACAATGGCAAGCAATTTGGCAAAGAGGGGATAATTTATTAGTGTCTGCTTCTGCCGGATCAGGAAAAACAAAAGTATTAGTTGACCGTATTATGGGATATATCGAAGATGGTGTGAATATTGATTCCTTATTAATAGTGACTTTTACAGAAGCTGCGGCTAAAGAGATGAAAGAACGTTTGCGGATAAATTTAGAAAAAGCTATTACAAAAGAAACAGATCTTGCTAAGAAGCATATGTATGTCAAACAACTAAGTTTATTACCAAATGCAACGATTTCTACGATTCATAGTTTTTGTATGAAAGTCATTCGTCGTTATTTCTATTTAAGTCAATTAGACCCTGTATTTTCACTATTAAATGAAGTGGAAGGAACTTTATTAAAGGAAAAAGTATGGAGAAACATACAAGATGAATTATTAGAAGAACATTCTTGGATGGATAGATTAATGCGCTATTTTTCAAGCGACCGTAATGATGATGGATTTACTACATTAGTTTATCAACTATATGATTTTTCACGTTCAAAACCAAATCCCAAACAATGGATTTCTTCGTTGGCTGATTTATATGAAACAAAGGATAACTATGGAGAAATTCCGATTATTAAGGATCAATTTGTTCCTTATATTCGAGAAGAATTAAAATATTTAGTTTCTGCCTATGATGAATTACTGAAATTAGCTGAATTAACCGGATTTGAAAAGTGTAAAAATGTGGTTGAAGCTGATGCCCAACAAATTCAAGAAGTGTACTCAGCATTTGAAAGTGGGAATTACACAGCAGCCTATAAATTAGCACAAGAGGTAAAATTTGACCGTTTCCCAACTGTTCCAAAAAAAGATGAAACGACGGATAGAGAAGCTGTTCAAGCCATTAAACGTAAAAGAGATAGCTTAAAGAAACATTGGGAAGACCAAGTATTAGCAACTGCATTCTTCGAGTCACCTGAAGTTCAAATGAAGCATTTAAGAGATATTTATCCAATGATGTTGCATTTATCTCAAGTTGTTTTGAAATTCTATGAAGCTTTCCAATTAGAAAAGAAATCTTCTAATAAAATTGATTTCTCTGACTTAGAACATGATACATTATCTATTCTTTCTACTGAGAAAAATGTAGTTCTAATTGCTAAAAAATATTACCAAGAACTATTTACCGAAGTTTTAATTGATGAATATCAAGACGTAAACCGTGTTCAAGAAGCAATTTTAACAAGTGTGGCTAAAGAGAATAATCTCTTCATGGTAGGAGACGTGAAACAATCGATTTATGCCTTCCGTTTAGCAGATCCATCTTTATTTAGAGATAAATATGAAGCCTATGCAGATGAAAATGGCGGTAAACGAATTATTTTAGCTGAAAACTTCCGTTCTAGAGATCAAGTATTGTCCTTTACCAACTTAATTTTTAGACAAATTATGGACCATGAATTAGGTCAAATTGACTATGATGATGATGCAGCGTTAAAAACTGGAAACTTAAATTATTCAGAGGATACGGATAAATTTAGCGAATGCTATATTATTCAAAATTCTAATTTGAACGATGAGGAAGAAGAAACATCTGAATTAGAGACAGAAAGTATGATTGATAGTTCAGCTACTGCAGAAGTTCATTTTATTGCAGGTAAAATTAAAGAAATGATGGCGAATCAATTCGAAATCATGCATGAAGAAAGTACAAAGGAAAATCCGAAAAAACGACCAATTCAATATAAAGATATTGTTATTTTAGCTCCAACAAAAGCCAATAATGGATTAATTGAGGAAATCTTTACGCAATATCAAATTCCTGTTTTAGTCCAAAAGAATCTTCAATATTTTAAACGAACAGAAATTGCCATTATGATGTCAGCGTTAAAAATTATTGATAATCCGACTCAAGATATTCCATTTGTAGCCGTTTTACGTTCTGGAATCGTTGGATTAGATGAAATAGATCTTGCTCATATTCGTAAACACAATAAATCTTGTTCGTTTTATGAAGCTTGCGCTCAATTTGTGGAGCATTTTAAACTAGAAGAAGTGACTTATTATGATAGTGCTCAACAACAGCAATTAAAAGACCGTGTACAAGCATTTTTAGCGCAATTAGAATCGTGGAGAGATATTGCGAATCATCAGTCAATCAGTACGCTAATTTGGCATATTTATATGGATACGAACTATTTAACATATGTACATGGGCAATCTGTTGGACAGCAACGTGTGTTGAATTTACATGCCTTATATAAGTATGCGAAAGATTTCGAAGATTCTAGCTTTAAAGGTTTACGTAATTTTGTACGATTTATTCAGCAAATGCAGCATAAAAAGCAAGATTTAGAAGAACCTACTCAAATTTCTGATGAAGAAGATGCAGTACGTGTCATGACGATTCATGCTAGTAAGGGATTAGAATATCCAGTTGTATTTTTAATGAATGCTGGAAAGAAATTTAACCAACAAGATATTCGTCAACAAGCCATTCGTAGTGATGAATTAGGAGTAGGTGTTAAATATTTACAACTTCCTCAAAGAATTCAATATACAACCATTCCATATGTGATGGCTTATAAAGCAGAGAAAAATAAATTACTATCTGAAGAAATGAGAAAATTGTACGTAGCAATGACTCGTGCACGTGAAAAACTCATTATTGTCGGTTCTCTAAAAGATTTTGAAAAATTCAAAGAAGAACATTCTATGATCGATGATTTGAATGAAGAAGTATTACCATTTGCTCTTCGTTATCATGTTGATAATTATTTAACTTGGATTTTAATGGCTACATTTAGAAAGCAGGATAAAGTTCCATTCCATCAAGAAGTAATTGAATTTGAACAAATTAAAAAGAATGCGCTCAATTGGATACAAGAAACTGAAACAGCTTCTATGAATGAAGAAGAGTGGTTACAAAAGCAAGCAGTAGGGAATACAGTTAAAAATCTTCCAAAACTACTACAAGAATTAAAACAAACGTATCCATATTTATTAGCATCTACAACCGCAAGTTATCAGAGTGTATCTGAAATAAAACGGATGAATGAAGAACCAGATGTGAAACAATTACCACATTTAGAAGAACAAACTCAACAATCAGATAAACCTGTTCAACAATATATTTACTTAACGTCTGAATTAACGAAACCAAGCTTTATAGAAAGTAAACAAAAAGTTTCAGCTGCAGAACGTGGAAGCGGTTTACATTTATTAATGCAAAAATTAGACTTAACGAAGGAAATTACTCCTGAATTCATTCAAGAAACGATTCAACAATTAGTTGAGACACAATTTTTAGAAAAAGAAGTTGCCACAGTAATTCCAGTTGACCAAGTTTATCATTTCTTCCAAAGTGAATTTGGACAATGGATACAGGAACATCAAGCATTATTAAACCGTGAACAAGCATTTTCACATGTTGTAACAGCAAAACGTATCTTTAAGCATTTACCAGATAATGAAGATTCGATGTTAATTCACGGGATTATCGACGGATTTGTGGAATTAGACGATGAGATTATCTTATTTGATTATAAGACAGATCATGTGGTTCCTACACAAAAAGGAATACAGAAAGTCGTTGATAAGTATAAACAGCAATTGAATTTATATGCTGAAGCATTAGAAACAAGTTATCAAAAGAAAGTTACAAAACGTATGTTATGTTTATTATCGATTGGTCAATCAATTGATATTTCTAATGTTTAATAGATGAAAGAAGGACGTTCTTAATGAGCGTCCTTTTATGTTTGTTTGGATGGTGGTGGAGGATTTGTGGAGGTTGGTTTATTTTTCGATATACAACTTTCTTTAATATATATTATGTAAACCTGGATATCGTTCGAAATAATGGATTAACTGTAGCTAGGTCGCCAGCAGCCAGCTTTGCTGTCTCATGGCTAAACTTTGAGCCTAGGTCTCAAAGTTTCCCTGTAAAAGAATCATAACTGATTCTTTTACTTTAGCTACGGTATCCATTATTTCTCACTTTTTACGTCTTCAGTTAGAAATTTAGATAACATATCAATTGTTTTTCACTTTTAAATTAGTAATGTTAGTTGCTGTATCATTATTTCTTACTTTTAATCGTAATATTTACCTTATGTGTACGATAACTTGCTTAATTTTTGGGTTAATCGTATAATGTGTTTTGTATTTTATTTGTTAAAGGATGGTTTTGGATGAAATTTAATGAGGAAAGTCCTTTTTGGCGTTTTGCTACGATGTTAGCGGACTTTATTTTGTTGAACTTATTAGTGATTATAATTAGTATTCCTATTGTAACGATTGGTCCTGTGTTTGCGGCTTTGTTTTATACAATGATGAAGTTTTCTGAAAATGAAGATGGTTATTTAGTGAAAACGTTCTGGAATGAATTGAAACATCTTTTCTTTGTACGAGTTGCTGTTTCTTTAATTTATACAGCAATCATTGGAGCTACAGTATATGTGATTCAATTTTGGTATAGTTTCCAAAATATTTTTGGAATGATGTTAGCCATTATTTTCTTTTTATTCTTATGTATGACGATCACAGCCATGTTGATTTCATTAGCAAGAACACAGTATTTTGGTACGATTATGAGTTATATTCGTGATGGATATTTATTTATTTTTATTTCATTAAAAGAAGCTGTTGCTATTTTAGCTATTCCAGTTATTTTAATTGGTTTTAGCATTTTCCAAGAAACGGTTTTATATTTCATGGGAATTATCGGGATTTCATTAATGGGATATGCTTTAGCACCATTGTTTCATAAAATGTTTTCAAAAGTAGAAAAAAAGCATGAAGTTTAATCCTTCATGCTTTTTCTTTTATCCTCGTGCTAAGTGAGTACGAATTTTCGTTGATAAGAATTCAATAACTAATACTAGTACAATTAATCCGCATAGGATAGCCCCTACTTCATGCCATTTATACGCTGTCATCGCAAAGATTAATGGAGCACCGATACCACCGGCTCCTACCATCCCTAAAACAGTCGCATCTCTCAAGTTCATATCGAAACGATAAATCACTGTAGAAATGAATGCTGGAATTAATTGTGGTAAGATTCCAAAACGAATTTTTTGATAGAAATTACATCCACTAGCATCTAATGATTCCAAAATTTTGTAATCCAAGTCTTCAATAGCTTCTATATACAATTTAGAAATCATCCCAATTGATGCCACAGACATTGTAAGCAACCCTGTAAAAGCACCAGGACCCGTTACACGAATAAACATTAACCCATAAATTAATGTTGGGACTGTACGAATCGCCATAATTGCTGTACGTCCAATAATTGCAACTGGTTTTGGTACGATGTTTGTTGCTGAAATAAATGAAAATGGAATCGCTAAAATTGCTCCAACTAATGTTCCTAGAAACGCAATTGCAATAGTTTCTAATAATAAATAAGGAACACCTTTTGTTGTAAAGTTTAATAATAACGATGTTTCAGGAGTTACAATCCCTTGTAAAATACTTTGAGAAATTTGTAATCCATTTTCTGGAATTTTACTTAATTCAATCGTAGATCCAGACCATGCAAAAATGATGATTAATAAGAATAAAACGCCTAATTGAACAATCCATGTACGAGGAGCTTTTTCATATTGTTTTAATACTGCTTCATTCATGTGTTTAACTCCCCTTCTATGTTAATTTCGTACGTAAGTAGTAACTTACAGACTCAATAATGACTACAGTGATAAATAAAGTCACTAAAATCATCCCTACATTTCCATATTCACGCCATCCAAGATTTTCGTTTAAAATAATCCCGATACCACCGGCACCAACATAACCTAAAATTGACGCATAACGAACATTACCTTCAAAGCAATATAATGAGCTTGCTAAGTAAGTTGGTAAAATTTGGGGAATAATCGCACTTGTAAATGCTTGACCTTTTGTTGCTCCTAAAGCTTCAGCTGCTTCAAAAGCCCCCATATCTACAGTCTCAATTTGTTCATATAATTGTTTACCACAGTAAGCAAATGTATAAGTCGCAATCGCAAATGTACCCGCCATTGTTCCTAAACCAAAAATATAAGTTGCAATTAAGGCAGTTACAAGCGTTGGTAATGTACGAACCACACTTAAAAATAAACGACTTAAACTAATAATCCATTTATTTTTAACAATATTACTAGATGCAACAATGGCAAATGGAATGACTAAAATCGAGCCCAATAAAGAACCTAATAATGACATTTTAATTGTATCAATTAATGGTTGCCAAATATTACTTGAATATTCCCAAGTTGGTGGAAACATACGACCGATAATAACAAAGAATTGAACACCACGTTGTAAAATGGTATGGATATTAAATCCAGTAATTTTAGCTGAAAAATACATCGCAATTAATAAACCAATCGCAACATAAATAGCTTTTGATTTTGGTTCAGTAACGGTTGTACCATTTTTTAAAGTAAATTCTTTTGCAGCGAAGAGTTTATTATCCTTCATGTAACTCCTCCGCCTTTCCTTTATAAATTAAATCTAATACTTCTTTCGTTACTTGGCTACTTGGACCATCATAAACAATTTCTCCATCACGAATCCCAATAATACGATCTGCATATTCTAACGCTAATTCCACATGGTGGATGTTTAATAAAATAGAAATATTTAATTCTTGGTTAATCTTTCTAAAGTCTTCCATAACACGTTTAGCTGTAATTGGGTCTAAAGCGGCAACTGGTTCATCTGCTAAAATAATTTCAGGATTCTGTGCTAATGTTCTCGCTAAAGCAACACGTTGCTGTTGTCCCCCTGATAACTGGTCAGCACGGATAAAGGCTTTATCAACAATCCCCACTTTATCTAAAGCTTCTAAAGCATGTAATTTTTCTTCTTTTGTATAAATTCCAAATAATGAACGAACAAATGGAATATCTGGAACAATCGAAGTTAGTACGTTTTTAATAACTGTTGTTCTTGTTACTAAATTAAATGATTGGAAAATCATCCCTACTTTATTTCTACGGAATTTACGAAGAGATTTTCCTTTTAATGAAGATACATTCGTACCATCTACAGTTAATGTCCCTTCTGTAATTTCAATCATACGGTTAATCGTACGAATTAATGTCGATTTACCAGCACCTGATAAACCAATAATCGAAACAAATTCACCTTGTTCAATTTCTAAATTAATATTTTTTAACCCTTTCACACCATTTGGATAGGTTTTTGAAACATTTTCAAATTTAATCATATCTGTCCTCTTCCTCAAAAAAAGGGTCAGGAGTCGCTCCTAACCCTCATTTGATCATCATTTCTTTCCTTAGTTACCTGATTTTAATTTTTTAAGAACTTTTTGAGCTTCACGTTCTTTATCGTAATCAGAGGCATTAGCTTTCTTATATCCTGAATGAGAGTAAATCTTAATCACTTCTTTACCTTCATCAGTTTCAGCTAATTTGATCATTGCGTTAGCAAAAGCTTCTTTGAATGCGTCGTCTACAACTGGAGACGATTTACTTACTGAAATTGTATCGTTGTAAATATCTGGAGTTACACCAATTACATTTGTTTCTTTCCAAATTTCTTCTGAACGTCCATATTCGCTTGTCCATTTTTTAGCATAGTCAGAACGTAAGTCAGCATATCCAACCATAATATCAATTTGTCCTGAAGCTAAACGAGCGGCAGATGAAGCGTATGAATCAGATTGAACAACATTTTGTAAATCTGAAATATTTTTACCGAATTTATCTTGTAGCCATAATGTAGGATAAATATATCCTGAAGAAGAAGAAGTTCCTAAAACTCCCCAGTTTGCTGAATTTAAATCGTCCCAAGAAATATCTTTACCGCTGTTTACTTTTTCAGCGATTGCTTTCCCTTTTTCTGTTGGTCCAGCAATTACTAATCCTTTGTATGAAGTAACTTGATCTTTAGAACGTTTTGATTCTTGACCATCGTTCCAATCTTTTGCATTAGAAGAATTTTTTTCTAAACCAGAACGAGTTGCTGTTAATAATACGTCTACCTCTTTGTCAAATAATACATAAGTACCACCAGGAATGAAACCTACATCAGCAGTCCCTGATGCTAAAGCTTCCCCTACTGCATCAAAGCTTGTACCAACATTGATTTCAACATTATTCACTGTATAACCTTCATCAGCTAATTGTTTCTTCAATAATTCTTTCAATGGCTCAGTAGCCGTTACAATCGCTTCTGGATCACGAGAAGGTACAAATGCAACCTTTAATGTATCAATTTTTTTCGATCCATTTCCTTTAGAACCTGAATCACTTGATTGACTTGAACAAGCTGCAAGTAAAGCTGCTGCTGATACTCCTAGTGCTAATTTTGACCAAAAAGACTTCTTCATAAAATATATCCCCCTAAGATATGTTTTCTACAAGATTGAACTCTCAACCTCAAGTACAATCATACAAAATCCGAACGATAATTACAAGTGATTTCTATCTAAAAATACATTTTTAGATGAATTTTCATAAAAATTATTCATTTTCAAACGTTGAAAACGTGTAAAATACGAACAATAACAGTGTGAAAATATAAATGATGAATAATTAGTAAATTTAAAAGGATATAATAGTTTTAAAACAATAAAAATAACCGAACATTTTAAATATGAACGTTCGGTTATTTTCGTAATAGTTTGAAAAAATATTTTACTCCTTAACGTCTTCAAAATACATAAAAAATACTTTTGATATAGTAACAAGGTCGCCAGCAGCCTTGCTTTGCAAGTCTCATGGCTAAACTTCGAGCCTGTAGTCTCAAAGTTTCCCGCAAAAATGCATTTGCTACTATGGAGTATTTTCTATGTATTTTGAATCTATACGTAAAACACTTTTTATTATTCTTTTATTTGATAATAATGTTGCGCAAAATCTACACATTCTTTCATATCAAATATATATACAGTGCCTTCGTTGATAGTCGTATGAGCAACTAAATGGTTTTCCATGAATCTATTTTGAATTTCTAAATAGTCATCGTATAAATCTAATTCAATATTTTTAAACGAAATCCATTTTTCTCCATCTTTTGTCCATATCTTACTTCTTTCTTGAATGACTTCACGATTTAAGCGACTTTCAGCTAAATGGAGTGACGTATTTGTTTCAAAATCAGTTCCAATCATTAATACTTTAGCACCAATGGAATACATTCTTCCCAATGGTGATTTCTCTCCAAATGGAAAATCAAATGAATCCTGTCCAATAATTTCTATAGCCTTCTCTCCGATTGACGTAAAAGAATACATAGGATGATTACTTCGAATAGAATTAGGAAAAATACCAATAAACTGACTAAAAGCTCCCATTGCTTTACTATACGATAATTTTTTTGAATATGCAGGCATAGCATCACGAATTACAGCATGCCATTCATCTGGAACTGGAGGATATTGCCAACTAGCAGGATCGGAAATTTCAACCGTTTGAGACGGTACTACAATCGTTCCTTCAATACCTATTACTTCCCTTAACGCCAAATATAAAGCTTCAGTTCCACCAACCACATACCCTAATGAAGACAAAGAAGCATGAACTAATAAAGTATCTCCACGTTTAATTCCTAACTGGGAAAATTTATGAATCAAATCATCCTTTGTAACTGGTTTAAAATTTTTATCAATACACTTTTGCATATAAGAATACAAAAAAATCACTCCCCTCTTTTTCGTATCATCATTAAATTAATTATAACTGTTAGAATAGAAAAAACAATAGGATTCAGTATACATAGAAAATACACCATAGTAGCAAAAGCAATAAAAGTAGCTATTGCTACTTTTATTGCAGGGAAACATCGAGACTACTGGCTCGATGTTTAGCCTTGAGACCGCAGGGCTGCTGGCGACCTTGCTACTATATCAACAGTATTTTCAATGTATACTAAATCTGTACGTAAAAAAACATCCCTAGACACTCTAAGGATGTTACATTAAATTCTTAATTATTTTTCTGGGAAATATGAACGTAAGAATTTGTTAGCGAAATGAATATCCTCTAACCAGTTTTCTTGTCCAACATACCAGAATTCTCCAGTGAAACGACGAACACCAATGGATAAGAAAGTGTCCACCATTTTTTTAAAGTCAATTTGTCCTGTTCCAAAAGGAATTTCACGATAATGTCCAGGAATTGTTTCTTTTAAGTGAGCAGCCACAATATGACCTTTTCCTAATTCAATATCTTCATAAACATTTTTCGCACCAGGTTCTAAAGAAGCATTTTTTAAGTTTCCTGAATCTGGATAAACTTGTAAATAAGGTGAATCTACTAAGTTTACAAAACGCATTGATTTTTCCACTGTATTCATAAATGGAGTTTCCATTGTTTCGAATCCTAAAACGATTCCTTTTTGAGCTGCTAATAAAGCAGCTTTTTTCAAGTTATCGATAAAGAATTCTAATGTATCTGCATCGCCTTCTTCATAGTATACATCATAACCAGCTAATTGAATCACACGGATTCCTAAGTCATCTGCTAATTCAATTGCTTTTTCCATGATTTCCATACTACGTTCACGTACAGATGCGTCATGTGATCCAAATGGATATTTACGGTGTCCACTTAAACACATTGAACGAATTGAAACGCCAGTTTCGTACATTGTTTTAACAAGTTCAAGACGTTCTTCTTTCGTCCACTCTAAACGAGCTAATTTTTCATCAGTTTCATCCACACTCATTTCTAAAAAGTCAAAACCTGTTGCTTTAACGGTTTCTAACTTTTCTTTGAATGATAATGTGTTTGGCATTGATTTTTCATATAGTCCTAATTCGTACATGCTTAACTCCTACCCTTGTCCATAGTATGCATTCGCACCATGTTTACGTAAATAGTGCTTGTCTAAAATTGTTTGAGACATTGGTTGTAAGTTTGGATTTAATACTAAGTTATGCCAAGCCATGTTAGCAACTTGTTCTAAAACAGTAATGTTGTGAACTGCATCAAATGCATCTTTCCCCCATGCAAATGGTCCGTGGTTAAAGACTAATACACCAGGAATTGCATTAGGATCTTTGTCTTTAAATGTTTCAACGATTACTTTACCTGTTTCTAACTCATAAGCCCCTTTAATTTCTGCATCAGTCATCGCACGAGTACATGGGATTGTTCCGTAGAAGTAGTCCCCTTGTGTTGTACCAAATGCAGGAATTTCTTGACCATTTTGAGCCATTGTAGTTGCCCAAGTTGAGTGAGTATGAACTACCCCTTTAACATCTGGGAAATTACGGTAAATTTCTAAGTGTGTATCTAAGTCAGAAGATGGTTTTAAAGCTCCTTCGATTTTATTTCCATCAATATCTACAATAACGATATCTTCTGCTTTCATTACATCATAATCTACCCCTGAAGGTTTAATAGCGATAACGCCAGCTTCACGGTCGTATTCTGAAACATTACCCCAAGTGAATAATACTAAATTATGTTTTGGTAATAATAAGTTTGCTTCAAGAACACGTTGTTTTAACGCTTCATATGCCATGATAAAAAGACTCCTTTTTTATTAAAGCTCTAAAGCTGCTGAAATTTTTTCAGTCATTTCTTTTTCTGATAATAAGTTTTGTAATCCAACAATTTTAGTGTTTGGTAAATCTAATCCGTCGAAGATTTCTAATAATGCTGATGAAACAACTACCATATCATAGCTTTTAGCTGATGATTTTGCTTCTGAAACTGCACAGTGATGAACTTCCAATGGAATATTTAATTTACGGAATACGTTTGTTAATTTCATTTTGATAATTTGGCTTGATCCCATTCCACTTCCACATGCTGCTAATACTTTCATTGATATCTCTCCTTTAGAATTTGATAACGGGTAAGTTCGTCTTACCCGTTACCTATTTTACTATAAATTTTATTCACTTAAAATAGATTAAGCTTGTTTATTTTCTAAATATGTTTCGTAATCTTCTGCAATTGTAAAGTAATGTTCTTTATTACGGCTGTATTGTAATTGAGGGATTGCTAAAAGAATAATTAATACGATACCTAATCCAATGTATTGGAAGTGTTGCATTAAGAATCCGAATCCAACCCAAACTGTATCCCAGTCGAAGTTACCATGCCATCCACCGAATGCTGCTAATCCGAATGCTCCAGCGGCAACTGCACCACCTAAAACTTGGATTAAACCTGATAAGAATGACATAACTGAAGCAGCACGTAAACCACCTTTGTGGTTAGCATATACTGCAAATGTTGCGTTATCGAAGAATACAGGAACGAAACCTGTGATGATTAATACTGGAGATTTGAACACGATTAATCCTAAGATTGCTACTACTTGTCCTAAAACCCCGAATAAGAAACCAACTGTTACAGCGTTTGGAGAACCAAATCCGTATACTGCAGCACAGTCAACCGCTGGCATAGAACCTGGTAATAATTTGTTAGAGATACCTTGGAACGCTTCTGATAACTCAGCAACGAATAAACGAACCCCTAATTGTAAGATTTGAACATAAACAGTGAATGTTAATGCCGTTTGTAAAATGTAGAAGAAGAAGTCATCTGATGCTTTTAATGTAGTCATTTTGAATTTAGAAGCAGCAACTGTTAATTCTTGTCCATTTACGCTTACTAAGTAGTCTTTACCTAATACTAATAAGATTGCACCGAAGAACACAATCATTAAGATTGATGTAGCAACGATTGATTCTTTGAAGATTGATAAGAAACCTGGTAATTCAAGATCTTCAATCTTCTTGTCGTTTTTACCTGAGAATTTAGGAGCTAATTTATCAACTAACCAAACCCCAAACATTTGTTGGTGACCAATTGCAAATCCGCCGCCTTCTGTTAAGTCTTGTGTAGCTTCTACTGTTAAGTTTGATGCTACTGCCCAATATACACCTAATACAATACCTAATAAGATTACAAATTGTAATTGGTTTACGTTATCACCTAAAGCTAAAGCCATTAACCAAGTTGCTGTAGCAGATTGTTGCACCATGATGTGACCAGTGATGAATACTGTACGAACTTTAGTTAATTTACGGAAGATAACTAATACTAAGTTAGTTAAGAATGCAACTAATAATACTTGTACTGTTAAACCTGTTGCATGACCAGCTGATTTTAATGCAGCTTCTGCAGCAGCTTGACCGAAGTATGGGTCAATAACAGCAGCTTGTAATCCGAAACGATCCCCTAAAGCTGCTAAAACTGGACGGAAGTTTGAAACTAATCCACCAGCGGCTACGTTTAAGATCATGTAACCAACAACTGCTTTAATAAAACCTGCTAATGCATCGTACCATTTACGACCTAATAGTAAGTAACCAACTAAAACGATTAAACCAACAAAGTATTGTGGTTTAGTAAAAATGTTAGCATAGAAGAATTGCCAAAAACTGAATAAAAATTCCATTATTATTCACCTATTCCTTTTAAAATTTTTTCTAAGTCCTCTTTTGAGCGCGCTTCAACAAACGCATTGATAATTGTTTCATCATCTAATAATGTCACTAACTCTGATAAGTTGTTTAAGTGTTTTTCATTATCAGTTGATGCTAATACGAAGAATAAATGTGGTTGGTAGTCAGCACCTGGTCCAAAGTCCACAGCTTCTTCAACGTTCATAAATGCGACAGCAGTATCATTTACCCCTTTTCCTTCTTGAGCATGAGGGATACAGATTTCTGGAGCAATTACGATGTAAGGTCCAAATTCATGAACATTACTAATAATGTAACCTGGGTATTCAGGTTCAATGATCTTTTGTTCTAATAAAGGTTGGCAAGCTTTTTTTATGGCTTCTTCCCATGATAGAGAACCTTTTTGGAACGAAAAGCGACCATTTTCAATAATCTCTCTTAACATATGTTCCTCCTTGTGTTATTAAGAAATCGTATTCATTATTACGCTTTGGTAAAGCCTAGAGTGGGTTAGCTCTATGCTCTCCAAATTTATTTAATGACAATATTATAAGAATGATGGGAATGGTACGTCATTCTCAATTGAGAATACATCGTCAAATCCACGGTAGAAGTTAAATTCTAATTTATCTT
>CALATC010000097.1 GCA_937891475.1 uncultured Granulicatella sp.
TTTTTACACTATTTTACATTATTTTCATAACACAGTATAATACTTGAGAATAAACGGGACTATCAAGAAGCCTTATTTTATAGCGCTTTTGAGCACTCAGGAAATGAAAGTGTTTAGAAAGTGTTTAGAAATTGATGTATTTTTCAAACTTTTTCACGCTATTTTCATGGTTATTATTCGTTACATGAGTGTATATATCCATTGTTGTTTTTATGGTTGAATGACCTAGCCGTTGCTTTACGACCTCAATCGGTACGCCACTTTCAAAAAGTAGACTACAATGAGTATGACGGAAGCCGTGAACCTCGATGTAATCAAACCCGTTCTTTTTACAAAACTCCCTAAAAACAGTAGTGACTTGATTAAGCCGTATATACTTATTATCTTTTAAACGACTGAAAACAAGTTGGTTAGCATCTAGGACATTGAAGCCCATTTTGAGTAATAGACTAGCTTGTTCTCTTTTCCACCTCTTAAGCACTTCAAAAGTCGCATCATCGCATAAAATAGTTCTAATACTTGATATAGTTTTAGGTTGTTGTATAATCTGCTTACCATTCAAGCCATAAGCGTACGTTTTAGTTATGCTTATGGTTTTTTGTTTTAGATTGATGTCATTCCATGTTAGTGCCAAGCATTCGCCCCGCCTCATACCCGTAAACGCCAATAAACGGAATAGGGTATACCATTCATAGGGCAAACACCTCTCCATACAGTCAAGAACTGTTTTTAGTTCGTCTTTCGTGTAGAACTTCTTTTTGTCCTTTTGTACTTGTTTCTTCTTTGGTACTATGATTTTATCTTTTATCCTATGCGAGATATAGCCCATTTTATAAGCATACTCCAACGGTTGTAATAGTCTTTCATATATCTTGTAATAAGCCTTATACTCCTTATACCAGCCATTCAAAGCGGTTTGCACTTGTCTAGGCTGTATTTTCGCGATCTTCATACCCCCGAATTTAGGTAAAACGTGTTTATCCATGCACTTGGTAAAAAAGTAGTATGAACTCTCTTTTACAGTCGTTTTGAATATTTCTAACCATTCCCGATACACCTCTTCATAAGTCAATTGATTGTTCGTAGATGATGCGGTACGTTCTTCTAACTTTGCTAACTCCTTTGAGTAGTATAGTATCGCCTCACGTTTAGACATAAAGCCACGTTTATTTATGTTAACTTGCTTACCCGTTAAAGGGTGTAAGCCTAAGTACCCCGATACTTTCCAAAAAGTCCCCTTATTGTTTTTGTATTCTGTAAATTTTGCCATTGTATCATATCCCTTCATTTATTTTTCAAATGAACCGCCCCCACGGTAGAATATGAACATTTGTTGGTGATTAGAATCATTCACGAAAAAACGGCTTTTAAATGTGTTGTATTTTGAATTTTAAGGCACTTTTTAGAGCGTTTGAGAATTTAGGTATAATTATTCGTTATTAAGCGTAGAATTGAAAGAGCATGGTAAATTTTCAACCTGACGAACGAATATCTGGCTTATAAATTATTTTTGAACGGGTTTGAAACTATCCACCACCTTACCGATGATATTCAAGTAAGTCCCCTCATCTATTGGTAAATAGATATATTTATCTGAATAATTAGGGTTGATGCTTACTAATCGGATACGGTTGCCCTCAAAGTACACACGCTTCAGATAACTTTCATTATTAAAATCAACGGCATATACCCCGCCTTGCACGTTGTCATAACCGTTTGAAATTAGAACAACGTCCCCGTCACTGTATAGAGGATCCATACTGTCCCCGTGAACGATAGTAGCAAAGTCATGAGGCTTCAAATCGCTTCTATCAGTGTAGACGGTTGTTTGTTCGTGTTCCTCATAGGCGTACCCTTTACCCGCTGATAGCCCCGCAAAGGCAATGACCTTATAGAGGTTTGAAGCTTCCTCGATGATGCGACCTTGTTCATGTAGTAGCTTGTTTGAATAATCAAGTACCTTGTTTTTGTTAGTGTCGTTTAAACGATTGTATATGGTTGTAAGTTTATCGACCGCTTTTGATGTTTCAACACCTAGCAAGTACTCACTTGTTACCCCTAGAGCGTTGGCGAAATCTTCCACTTTATTCAATGGAAATTGTCTTGTTTTGTTGAAGTATCTAGATAGAGCCGATTTTGCAACACCTACACGGCGAGCCAATTCACTAAGTGATAACTGTCTTTTGTCCTTTTCATAGATAATAATATCTATAATTTCACTGTTAGAACGCATAGAAAACGCCCCCTTTATTTACTTTTATCTCATTTTAGCATTGTTCCCATTTAAGTACAAACGAAACGAAATAAAAACTTTTTTGTAATTTATTTTGAAAAAAGTGTTGACAATTGAGAACGTAAGAGGTAAGATAAAATTGTTCCCGAAAAAGAACGAAATAACAAAAAGAAAGGCGGATAATATGAAATTAGACTTAAAAAGAGTTAAAGCCGAAAGAGTTGCAAGTGGAATGACACAAAGTGAAGTAGCTAATAAATTAGGTTGGAAATCACGCACACCATACGCAAAACGTGAAAACGGTATTGTACCTTTTGGGGCTGATGAGTTGGCAAGTTTTGGCGAGGTAGTGGGATATACAACTAATGAGTTAGGTATTTTTTTTACGAAAGACGTTCCCGAAAAAGAACGAATTGAAACAAAAGGAGTGAAATAATGACCCTAACACTGAAGATCCCTGAAGAGTTCTATACAGAGTTACATGACAGCTTAAAACTCTTATACAGGGACGCTATGGAACAAGCACGGCATGAGAGCGTACTAGGGAGAAATTTTTTAACCCCTAGCGAGATAGTAGGTAGCTACTTAAATATCACACGTCCAACGCTGAACAATTGGATAGCAAAAGGGCTATCGATATATGAGATTGAGGGTAAAAAGTTCATCAAGCGTGATGAATTAGATGCTTTCATTATCAAACACAAAAAATAAATACCGCCCCACGGTAGAGGAAAGAGTTAAAGACGTATCATACAGCAGAGAGGAGAGAAAGAGTGAAAAAGAGACTGACTGAGACTGAAAGCATCATCCTTGATAGTTTGAGATTAGGGGCTGAAAATTCAACCACTACAAAACATCTACTAAGCGTATTAGGTTGGACGAACAGCCCGAACAATGTAAGACGATTGAGGGAGATTATCCAAAGTTTAAGACTAAGGCACAAAGTACCGATTTTAGCCATTAGAAAAGGTCATAATAGCGGTTATTTCATTGCCGAAACAGTGGAAGAACTTTTGGAGCATTTAGCACCCTTAAAGGCTCAAATGAATCAAGAAAGACGACTAATAAAAGTATTAAGTGGCGCAAACATAGAACGTTGGAAGAATAAAAATAGAGGGGTATAGAAATGACGAAAAAAGGCGAAAAAACTATGAAAACATTTGAAAATGAAATTGAAGATGTAAATATTCAAATTCAACAACTACAAACACTCATCACAGACTTGAAAATAATGAGGTTAGCAACGGAAAATTTTGACCTATTGAAAGAATATAAAGAAATGTTTATTTATAAATCAAGTGAAATGTTCAATAATTTCTATGAAAAATTTAACACCATGGAACAAGTACTAGCCGATACAGCTTGTTACCTCCAAGATTTAGTTGAAAAAATGGAAGAATAAAAACGGGGTGTGGTTATGAAGAATAGAGATGAATTAATTGAGTATTTTACGGATAGTTTAGAATACGATGATGCGAATGATATCGTTGATGAATTGAAAGAAGAATACAACGCCACCAACGCTAAATATATGCGAGCAGAAAAAATGATTAGAGCGTTGTTACTTTTTGAAGACTTTGACGATTATGATACCGCAACGACCGATTTAACCACCATTATGGTATGCAACGCTTTTATTCTAGGATACGAGCAATGTAAAAGGGATGTTATTGAAGACATTAAAAAAAGTACAAAAAATAGCCCGCTTAAAACAGCGAGCTTTGAGGGTTTCAAATTATATATGTTTGTTGTACCTCTATTATAGCTTAAAACTTGAAAGCGGGCAATAGAAGAGAGGGATAATTATTGCCGATATATTTAGAAAGAGGGTTCAAAAATAATCGTATAGAAGTACTACAAAACACTACAAATACTTTTGAATGGTTAGCATCATACGAACCCAAGCGAATTACACGCAAGAAAGACGAAACGGACGATAGCTATATCAAACGGATAGCCGAATTGAAGCCGAAACAACAGTATTTTATTAGTGGATACATCGAACCGAACGAACGTGGGACGGTCAAGCGGAATAATGAGAGTTTAATAAGACGTGACTTAATCATTCTTGACTATGACGAAATTGAAACGGACAGCGAGACATTTAAGAAACGCATCATCGACCGTCTGCCAAACACTAATATTATTATCTATCCAACAATTAGACATATAAACGATGTCCCACGTTTTAGGGTAGTTGTTGAACCGTCAAGACCTTTATTGAAGTATGAATATTTAGCGATGCTCAAAGAGGTAGCCGAACGGATAGGGTTAAAATACGACAAATCAAGCGAAACATGGAGTCAGTGCCAAGGGTTGCCAGTTTTAACCGAATTCAACGAGAAAGAGGGCATGACTGTATTCAGAGGGGATAAATATACAATACCTCGAAATATAGAGCCACCAATTGAGCGAAAAAAGAATGACATCCAACCCCATACGGACATTGTAGGGGAAATCGATCACGATGATGCGATAGCGATTTTTAAAGCCTATATCAAGCGTGATGAAGCCAATCTATATGAATATAACAACGCAATTCATGCGATTTTAGTGCTTGCTAAAGCCGTTCAGAGTGGGGAAATCGATTATAATACCGCCCTTGAATGTAGTGAGTTGCTAGCCCTAGGTAATATAGAATGGATAGAGGGGAACAGGCAACACCTCAATACAGCCGTTCAGAAAACGGAAATACGCACCCCGTACACTTTTAAACGTAAATTTTACGACCTATTTCAACCTAAAGAGATACGAACGATGAAAGACGTGTATAGAGAGTTGGAAGAGCAGGGGGAAGCGTGGCGAATTGAAAACGCTGAAGAAAACGAGAAAACGGGGCAAGTCAAATACCCACTAGTCCCCCCCTTGAAGATAGCCGAAATCATCACTAGGACTATACCCGTTATTCTATTAGGGGATATGACCGCTAAGGATAGAAGCTTAATCTACTACTACAATCACGATACGGGGCTTTATACGGTTAGTGAAATTGAATTGAATAAAATGATACTAAAAGTGGAGTACCGCTCCCAAATAGGCATTTTTAAGAACGTAATTGAGATATTGAAAACACTGATACCACTTGAAGAACACTTACAGGATAGGTACTTGATACCAGTTCAAAACGGGGTATACAACTTAAAAACTAAGACATTAGAGCCGTTTAACCCTAGCTATATTATCACTAGCAAGATAGCCACCGCATACAACCCAAACGCAACAAAACCGCCATTTTTTGACGTTGATGCGTGGTTTAACAGTCTAGCATGCAATGATGATGAAATTGTTACCTTATTGTGGCAAATGATAAATGAAGCCATAAACCCGAACTATACACGCAAAAAAATAGGCTTTTTAGTTGGCGCTAGTGGTAACAACGGTAAGGGGACTTATCAAATGTTATTGGTTAACCTAGTGGGCAAAAAGAACGTATCAACATTAAAGCCAAATGAATTCGCTGAAAAGTTCAAAACCGCCCAACTGATTGGCAAAGTTTGTAACATTGGCGATGACATAGGGGACGCATATCTTGATGACATTTCAAACTTGATGAGTATAGCCACGGGGGACGGAATCACAGTGGAAGAAAAGGGTCAAAAGGCTTTTTCAATCTATACAAAAGCATTCTGTTTATTTAGTGGTAATAGCCTACCACGAGCGAGAAATAAGACGGGATGGATTAGACGGATGTTGATTATTCCATTTAACGCCGATTTTAGCGGAACGGTTGAAAATTCAGACATTAAAGATAAGTTTGTGACTGATAAGGCTGTACTTGAATACGTGCTACATAGAGCCTTGAATTTAGAGTTTGAACAGTTTTCAAAGAGTGAGGCGGTAGAAGAGGCGTTACGGGAATATAACAAGCATAACGACTATATTCAAGCCTATATCGATGATACGTATATCCCAAGTGAGTACCATAATTTAGAAAAAGTACCGTTGATTTTCATTAAACGAGATATTAAGCGATATTTCGATGAAGAGGGGCTAAAGCAACATTTACCGTACGGCTTTGGCAATGAAATCGTTATACGTCTAACAAAAGCAACAGGCGGTAAATACACGCTCAAAAAAGGACGGTTAAAGATTGAAGATTTAGCACCGTTCCCACAATGGACTGTATCTGATGTGAGTACAATTCAAGTTCAAAATATTATTTTTAAAGATGAGTATTGACGTTTTGGTTGGAAATTGTTGGTATTTGTTGGCAATTGTTAGCAATTGATAGCAATTAATAGCATTTTTGTTGACGTTGTTGACGTTTTGTAGACGTTATTTTAAAACAACGTCAACACGTACTAAGCCTATCATATCAACATTCCAAGCATTTTGTTACCGTTGTTGATGTTCTTTTATATTCTTTATATAAGAAAAAAATACACAAAAAGAAAAACATAAAATAAAAAACTTTTGTGTAAATATTATATATAAGAAATAGAGAAAGAACGTCAACAAGGGTTACAACGGTAACAAGGGCTTAAAAACGCCTTTAAATCAACGTTTTTATTGTTGACATTCTCAAAAATAACGGCAACAGAACGTCAACAAAAAATAAAATTCAACAATTTTCAACAAAAGTTAACAAAAGCTAACATTTTTGAATAATGAAGAGAGGTGAAAGGGTGGATGTTGAAGGAGTTGCAAAACTTAAAAGCGTATTGAAAATACCTAACGAGGTTAGACGTCTTGAGTTTGAACTTGAACATGTATCTGATAATTATTTTCAAAAGCATAGCCTTATAGGCGGAATGATGAAAGATGATTCTTTTAACTACACACGCCCCATAGACCCATTTACCGCCACGGCTTGCATCATATCAGAAGAGAACACGCTTAAGAACAAAATTAAACGATATAGAGAGCGTTTCAGATTGTTTGCGGATGAATTTACCACGGAAGAGCTAAACACGCTTAAAAGGGCTATAAACGCAAATGAGAGCCATTCAATCCTTGACAGGGCTATAGAGTGGATAAATGAAGTTGAGTTCTATTTAATATCTAGAGCGGAAACCATGAACGAACAATGGATGAACAATGACGAACCACGGGTGAACCGTGAAGAAACGCATCAACAACATCTAAAACATCCAAAATATCAAAAATATTTTAAAGATTTAGAACTAGATACAGTCATGAACGAACCGAAAAAAATAGGCATGGAAGAGTTCAACACACTAGAAGAAGAGTTTGAAAGGATGATAGGGGAATGGAAATAATAAAGAGCCACGGCAATAGATACTATACGACTGTTAAAGAGGAGAACAAGCGTGAAGCCTTCTATACAGTAAGTGATATATATTTTCATCAAATTTACACTGCTAAGATGAAAAAGCAATACGCAAGTGAAAATGAATTTAGAAAAGTAGCCTATTTCTATGAAGTCATGAAACGGATTGACCAGGCGAGCCAACGCATCATCTATGATAAATATTTCAAATTAGCAACGGTGCGACGGTCTAAAGACACTTCAAACTCAAATAAACGTGAATACGTGGTAAAACATTGCCCAAACTATAAACACGCTGAAATATTAGGCTTGACGTTGAACCAATACAAAATGAAGCTTGATTATGCTTTACGCAAATTTTTGAGGGTATTAGTTGACGTTAAGAGAGAAAAAGAGGGGTAAAAATGGAATTAAAACATAAGAAAATTGAAGAATTGAATAAAAAATATAATACCAGTGAGGCTTGTAGAGGAGTTCCCTTAAAAGGTACGTTTGATGAAATGATAAAACAATTAGAAGAAAAGTATGATGATACGGACTTTTTAGAGATTAAAATCAAAAAAGTACCGAACTCATCGCAATATATAGGGACGTTTTTCTATGATGACTATTTAAGTCGTTTTTAAAAATATCAAATCTAAAAGCACAAAATAGCCTCAATTTAAAAAATATATGACAAAAATGAACAGATTCGATATAATTGATCTAAAGAGAAGTGAAGTAGAGATGATAGTGTCGCTACGCAACTTCATAGTATGAGATGACGGGACAGGCACACCGTCCACTACTCTTTTTAGCACCTAGAGAAATCTACGTGCTTTTTTTGTACTCAGAATTGGTGTAAGGTTAGATACAAAAAAACGGTAAGGTTTTGGTAAGGTTGGTTACAAATTTAAATGCACAAAAGAGCCTCAATTAAATTGAGACCCTTTTGGTATGATGCTTACGCGCATCTATTCATCGCATGAGTTCATTATATATGGTATAAACGTTGAAAGTCCATTGATAATTGGTTACAAAAAAATACTAAGGTTTTAGCAAGGTCAGTGAGTTTTTTAGGCTTGAATAACGGTAAGGCTAGGGTAAGGGATGATGCAAAAATAGTACAAGGTTAGTACAAGGTATGCCGTGATTTAATTGATATGTATAAACGTCTACCATAGGGGGCGGTTATGTGTTTAGATGAGTGTTTAGATTGTCATTTTTTAAAATAGGTTAAATCTTTTGCAAAAGCCGTGAAAGTATTCAAAAATAAGTGTTTTTTTACACTATTTTACATTATTTTCATAACACAGTATAATACTTGAGAATAAAC
>CALATC010000098.1 GCA_937891475.1 uncultured Granulicatella sp.
AAAACTATAAAGAAGTCGTTCAAGAAGTATTAGAAGCTTAATGATGGAGTAAGGAGAAGTGTAGATGAATAATCGATTAAAAATTTTATTACTATTCGTATTAGACTCAATCATCGTACTAGGTTCTGTATTTTTAAGTTTTAGACTTGTAACTGAAGGATTAATTCGTAATATCCATGCATTAACAGTTACTGCATTATTATCACTTGCAGCTTATTATGTGTTTTCTTATTTCTTAAATTTATATTGGAGAGATTGGGAATATGCGAGTGTTTATGAAGTCATTACTGTTGTAAAATGTGTCAGTGCTGCAGTCATTGTTTCAACCATTGCAGGAATTGTTTGGTTTAAAACATTAGTAACTTGGCAATTTGTAGTCGTGTTATGGCTATTACTTGTCTGTGCAGTAGGTGGCGTTCGTCTTTCGATGCGTATTTTTAGAGAGTACTTTGTAGATAGTGTTGTCATGGAAAATGCAAAACCAACTTTAATTGTTGGGGCAGGAGCAGCAGGAACATTATTAGTACGTCAAATGTTAATGCATCCAAAAATGAGAATGATGCCAGTAGCCTTTGTTGATGATGATCCAGAAAAACAAAGAAAAGATATTTATGGTGTTCGTATTTTAGGAACAACAAAAGATATTGAAAAAATTGTTCAACAAATGGGAATTACAAAAGTTGTTATTGCAATGCCTTCGTTACCAAATAAAAAGTTAAACGAAGTATATGATGTTGCTCGTAAAACTGGAGCAGAATGTGTGATTCTTCCCAATATTGATGAAGTAATGTCAGGAAATTTACATGTACAACAATTAAGAAATGTTGAAATTGAAGATTTACTTGGACGAGATCCAGTTGAATTGGATCAAACGTTAATTGAAAAACAATTACGTGGAAAACGAATTTTAGTAACCGGAGCAGGTGGCTCAATCGGTTCCGAAATTTGTCGACAAGTTTCTTCATTCCGACCAAAAGAATTAATCATTTTAGGACATGGAGAAAATAGTATTTATCAATTAAATATGGAATTACTTGGAAAATATGCAGAACATTTTAGAATTACGCCTGTCATTGCGGATGTTCAAGATAGAAAACGTATTTTCGAAGTAATGGAAAAATACCGTCCAGACGTTGTGTATCATGCTGCAGCACATAAACATGTGCCTCTAATGGAGATTAATCCAAGAGAAGCAGTGAAAAATAATATTTTAGGAACTCGTAATGTTGCTGAAGCCGCTAATCATGCAAAAGTAAAGACATTTGTAATGATTTCAACGGATAAAGCTGTTAACCCACCAAATATTATGGGAGCAACAAAACGCTTATGTGAAATGATTGTTCAAGATATGGCAACGAAGAGTGATTCAACGAAATATGTAGCTGTACGTTTTGGGAATGTATTAGGGTCAAGAGGTTCTGTTATTCCATTATTTAAGAAACAAATTGCTAAAGGTGGACCAATTACAGTAACTCACCCAGATATCGTTCGTTACTTTATGACGATTCCAGAAGCAGCACAATTAGTAATTCAAGCTGGCTCTCTTGCACGTGGAGGAGAAATTTTCGTATTAGATATGGGCAAACCAGTTCGTATTGTTGATTTAGCGAAAAATCTAATCCGTTTATCAGGTTACAGTGAAGATGATATCGAAATTAAATTTACTGGTTTACGTCCTGGTGAAAAAATGTATGAAGAGTTATTGAACGAGGGAGAAATAAATCCAAAACAAATTTTCCCTAAAATTCATATTGGAATTGCAGACAATTCAAAAATTGATCGTGTTTATGACTTTATTGAAAAATTTGAAGATTATTCAGAACAAGAATTACATGATGAATTGATTGATATTGCGAATAAAAAGAAATAAAATAGAGAAGGCTGGACAATCTAATGCTCCAGCCTTCTTTTCATAAACACAGATTAAGGAGAAATTATGTTAGTTTCAGTATCAATTAGCGCTTATAACGAAGAAAATTATTTACCAGCAATCTTTGAAAGTTTAATCCATCAAACTTATCCACATAAACAAATTGAAATTGTTTTAATTAATGCGATGTCTACAGACCGTACAAGAAGTTTAATGAACGAATTTCAGGAAAATTACCAACATGAATTTTATGCAATTAAGATTTTTGATAATCCTAAGAAAACATTGAATACTGGTTTAAATTTAGGATTTAAACATTCAGATGGAGATTGTTATTTAAAAATCGATGCGCATTCTCATATTCCAGAAGATTTTATTGAAAATAATGTAGCTGTTATCCAAACAGGAGAACGAGTTTGCGGTGGAAGAAGACCAACGATTGTTGAGACGGATGATGAATTAGCGAAGACATTACATATCGTCGAAGAATCTGCATTAGGTAGTAGCATCGCTAATTATCGTAAAGGGGATGAGAGTCGTTATGTCGATTCTGTATTCCAAGGGATGTATCACAAAGAAGTCATTGAAAAAGTCGGATATTTTGATGAAAAATTAGTTCGCACTGAAGATAATGAGTTTCATTATCGTATTCGTAAAAATGGATTTAAAATTTGGTATGATACTTCAAT
>CALATC010000099.1 GCA_937891475.1 uncultured Granulicatella sp.
CCATTTCAGGAGTTGCGCCTTTTTGTGGTCCAAAAATAGCACTGGAACCATTTTCGCCACATAGTGGATTCGTAACGTCACAAGCTACTTTGAAGGTACATTCTTTTAATTTAGTATGTACGTTACTATCTTTAATCTTTGCTAATTCTCTGAGTCCATTTCCTCCGTAAGAAATAGCTGCTCCTTCTCGTGTTAGGAAATCATATCCTAACGCTTGTAGCATCCCAACACCACCATCATTAGTAGCACTTCCGCCAATTCCAACAATAAAATGTCGACAGCCTCTTTCAATTGCATCTAAAATTAATTCACCAACTCCATAAGTAGTTGTATTCATTGGATTGCGACTTTCTTCAGGAACTAACGTAATTCCTGCTGCAGCAGACATTTCAATAATGGCTGTTTTACTCGAATCTTCCTTAGATTCAATCACTCCGTAGACTGCTTCTACTTTTTTTCCTAATGGTCCTGTTACTTCTTTTGTAACAAAGATTCCTCCCATTCCTTCTACTAATGCTTCAACGGTTCCTTCCCCACCATCTGCTAATGGGCGAACCACTACCTCTGCACTTTGATAAACATGTTTTACGCCTTCTGCTATCGCTTGACCAGCTTCCATAGACGATAAACTTCCTTTGAACGAATCAATGGCAACAACAACTTTCATGTTAAAGCCTCCCTTTTCATAGTTTGATACATTATTATAGCAAACGCTTACATAATTTCATAGTATTTTTAGAAAATTTCTTAAAATTTCTCCTGAATTTCTTTATAAAAACAAAAAAAGACGACCGAAGTCGTCTAGAAATGCTAAAAAAAATCTACGTTGTAGATAGTGATAAGAAAATAAACTTGAAAGGAAAAGTAAAAAACTTATCACACTCGTATAATATCACTAAGTTCTATCAATTTCAAGCACAAAAAAACCACCCAATATAGGTGGTTTTCAGAACTATCCCCTGAACGGACAGCCCAATAAAAAAATAAAAAAAAAGAAAAAAAGTGATAAGAAAATGAAAAAAAACTTATCACATGAAAATATTAGCATAGATTACTATAAATTTCAATAAAAAAAGGATGAGAAAACTCATCCTTCATCAAATTTTATTTTATTATTTATTTGCTAATAAATCACGGATTTCACGTAAGTAATCTTCAGCTTTTGGTTGTGGAGCTACTTCTACAGCTTCTTCTTTTCCGCCTTTAGCTAAATCTTGAGCAGCGTTCATACCTTTAACTACCATGAAAAGAACAAAACCTACGATTACAAAGTTAATGATTGCAGCAGCAAAAGCACCTACACCTAATGTAGCTGAACCGATTTGAATTGATACTCCAGCGATTGAATCTGCTTTAAATACCATTGCAATGATTGGTTCGAAAATGTCTTTTACTAATGAATCAACGATAGCTTTAAAAGCTGCCCCGATGATTACCGCAACTGCTAAATCAACAACATTCCCACGCATTAAAAACTCTTTAAACTCTTTTAACATTATGATTCCTCCTAAAATTTATAATATTTACCTTAGACATCATACAAGATTTTTTCTTTAAATTCAATAAATATGATTTCTGTTATATTAATTTTTGGATATAATTTTCTGGAGTATAAGAATCCACATCAAATAAAGGTGTATCACCAACTGACAACTGTGCTAATAATGCTCCAATCCAGACACCTGAAGTTAAGCCTGAAGATCCTAGGCCGCTAGCAACAAATATCGAGTTTTCTTCTGGAATACTACCGAAAAATGGTAAGAAATCAGAAGTGTATGCTCGTGTTCCAATTCGACTTCCTACCCATTTAGCTTGTTTTAATGGTGGGAAAACTTCACACGCTTCTTCATACATGTTTTGTTGCAATTCTTGATTATCTGTTAAATCAAAGCCTTGGTCATTCTCATGGGTTGCACCTACAATAATTTTGCCATCTGCAAATGGTAAAATATCAATCTCTCCATGTAACATACATACGGGCCACTTCTCTGTTTCTTCCGTTGTCTCTAATTCTAATTCAATTAATTGTCCTTTTTGTGGGCGAACATCTACATAATATCCTAGTGGTTCAATTAACTCTTTCACCCATGCTCCACTTGCTACGATAATTTTGTCGAACTCTTCTAATCCGTCATTTGTCTGAATGACTACTTTTCCTTCTTCATCTCGTGTTAAGCTCACTTTTTCTTGTTGGATATTTGCACCATTTTGCTGTGCTAAATATAATTGCTGTTCAACTAAAAGTTTCCCATCAACTCTTCCACCACCAGAACAATGAATCGCTCCATGAGTTCCGTTCCAGCCAGGAACATAAGAAGAGATGCTTTCAACTTCAATTTTTGTTAACGTCCCAATTCTTTCCTCTTCTTTTCTTCTTTCGGCAGCAATTTTCTCTAATTTTTCTAATAAGTCCGGAGTCTTTTTAAACACTAGCGTTCCTACTTGTTCATACGGCAATTGAGTCACACCATCTGCTTCTAGTTGTGCCATTAATTCTGGATAATAAGAAGCTCCTCTTGCAGTCAATCGATACCATTCTTTATTTCTTCTTTGAGACAACCATGGGCAAATAATTCCTGCTGCAGCTTTCGTAGCTTGCCCAACTCCATCATCATAGACGACTAATTCTACTTCTGGATGTTTCGATAATTGATAAGCAGCTGTTGCCCCCACAATTCCTGCTCCGATAATTGCAATTCTCATCCTAACTCCTCCTTAATCTTTTCGATTCCATTGATGTTCTTGTTCAAAAACTTCTGCAATTTGTAATAATAAATCTTCTCGTCCTTTAGCAGCCATCACTTGTACTCCAACTGGTAATCCTTCTTGTGTACAATAAATTGGCAGACTAATCGCTGGTTGTCCAGTAATATTGGCTAATTGAGTAAAGGGTGTTAAATCCAATGTTTTTTCAAACATTTGCCAAATAATTTCTTGCTGTTCCGTTACTGAAAATTGTTCGATAGACTCTAACGCTTCTCTAATAGATTCCCTCATTGGATACTGATTATGTTTTGGAGCGACATCATTCACACATGGTGTTAGGATTAGATCATATTCTTCATGACAGTCTTGCATTTGTTTTGTCCAATAATCCCATTGGTTCAATGCTGCGCTATAATCTTTCGCTAAAATATGTTGCCCCGATTGATAAATCCCCCATGTCATTAGTTCCATATCCTCTTTTGTAAGTGGACGTTGTAGCATTTTTTCAATCCCATCCATCATCGCAGCTGTTTCCACACTATTCATGATATAATAATTTTTCATTACTTTGATTCCATCTACGGGCCATTGAATTTTTTCAATAGAATGTCCTTTTTCTTGTAAAAATTTTACAGCTCGATTCAAAGCGTTTTTTGCAGAGTTTTCGACCTTGTTTCCAATTGGCGAATCTTCTATGACTGCAATTTTTAGTGGTCGTTCAATGGATGCATATAGTTGCTGTTTCGATAATTTTGGTAGTATAAACGGGCTTTCCATTTGTTCTACTTGCAACACTTCTAATAATCTTCTTGTATCACGAACCGTTTTAGTTAAGGCAAAATTCACCGAAGCTCCTTGCCAACCACGATAGCCATTTGGACCGACAGGTATTCTACCACGACTTGGTTTTAATCCTATTAAACCAGTAAAACTAGCTGGTATTCGAATGGATCCTCCACCATCACTTGCCATCGCAATTGGAACCATCCCACTAGCCACTGCACTTGCAGCACCACCACTTGACCCACCGGCATTACGACTAATATCATATGGATTTGAAGTAACTCCCCATAAACTAGGTTCTGTCATATTTTTAAAACCAAATTCCGGCGTATTCGTACGACCAATAATGACAAATCCTGCTTCTTCTAATTTAGTGACTAATGTATCTTGATGGTGTTGAAGGATATTTTTAAATAAACGTGAACCAGCCGTAGAAGGTTCGCCCTTTTGACATTGCCCTAAATCTTTTAATAATAAAGGAACACCTGCAAATGGCTTATCACTAAAATTGCGTAACTGAGCTTCTCTTAACGCTCTTTCTTCTTGCAAATGCACGACTGCATTTAAAGTTGGATTCAATTGTTTTACTTTAAACAACGCATCTTGAACTAATTCAACAGAAGAAACTTCTCCATTTCGAACGACTTGTGCCATCGCTGTTGCATCTTTAAACTCTTGCATATTTATCCTCCTTCCATTCATTCATCTTTATTGTACACGCCTGTTTTCTATTCGTAAACCTTATAATAATCGTATTTTAAGATATCTTTTGAAAAACAAACAACTCCTTTGTTATACTAGGTTCAAACTAAGAAAAAAGGAGTTCAATTTATGAAAAAATCTCATTTGCTACTAGGGTTGGGAATCTCTATTAGCTTATTAACAGCTTGCCAAAAACATGAGACAGCAAGCTCTCCAACTACTGAAGCAACGACTACAACTGTTGAAGAAACAACGGTTGCACCAAAACCTGTTGCTGACTATACGTTATACAACACTGTTCTTCAAGACTATAAAGAAGCTTTGAAAAAAGAGAGTGGTTCTTTCAATCAAGATAATATTAATCCGTTTATTTTAATTGCAAAAACTAATCACTATTTACAAGGTGCTTCTTATATTTTATATGACTTCGATAAAAATGGAGTAGATGAATTATTAGTTGCAACTACATCAAGAGACAATAAACATGCAATTTTAGATATTCGCACCATCGTTGATGGAAAAGTTGTTCGAGTAACAAATGCAGACAATCAATTAGGATTTATCGGTGAAAGAATGAATATCTTCCCACGAGAAGATGGAAGCTTTACTTATATTGGTGCAGGTTCTGCAAAAGAGCATTTATATGCTCATTACAAATGGAATGAAACAGGAAGTGCATTAGAGCGTGTCAAAGAAGGCACTACTCCAGATGTTATTGAAGGACTAGCTCCAGAATTAAATATCCCAGATAAAGACTGGTATCCAGTGCAATGGTATATCACTTCTCCTGAGAAGCAAAAAGAAATGGCAAAAGCCAAACTAGATCTTCAAGCCATTAAAAATGGAGATTATACTACCTTAAAAGGAACTTGGGTGAACCGTTTAGGATATACTCTCACATTCAACGAAAATGGTCTTGTTAGTGATAAGGAAGTAGTAGACTTTTCACGATTAAAAGATGAAAATGGAATTTTACGTGTTGGAATCCAACCTAAAGAACCTGGCCCTGGTGGAGCTGTTTTAGCATTTATTCCAGCCGGAGTGACTTTCCCCTACTCTACTTCTGATCCATCTCAAATCGACCGTGATCGCTTATGGGCAGGTCAGTCGATTGCAGATGACCCAGCGAACTTCTATTATAAAATTGATGCATAACGATTCTCAAACAGACGCCAGCAGGAATTTTCTACTGGCGTTTTTTGCACTTGAAAATTCACTTTATATCATTTTGTTCATAAAATCACCAGATAACTTTTGATAATTTGAATCTTTTTTTGCTATACTTTGGATATCAATAAAAAGGAGTGAATATTATGAAAAAAACTCATTTACTAATAGGGCTGGGAATCTCTATTAGCTTACTAACCGCTTGCCAAAGCTCAAATTCTGGATCTAGCTCTGCAACAACAGAAGCAGAAACAACAACACAAACAACCGTTTCACCAAAACCTGTGACGGATTATACATTGTATAATTCGGTTCTTAAGGATTATAAGGAAGTCGTTGAGAATGTTACTAACAGTAACGGACAAAAAAAATCAAATTCCCAAAATCCTAATGTTAATTCAACTGCTTATTCTGTAAAAAGGGTTTATGATGCCCCTGGTATTAGCTATACTTTAGAGGATTTTGATAAAAATGGGGTGGATGAATTAGTAATAACAATGGGTCCTACAAGAGAAGATCATGCCACTTTAGATATTTATACTATCTCAGATGGAAAGGTCATTCGCCTTACAAATAAAGATAATAAAT
>CALATC010000100.1 GCA_937891475.1 uncultured Granulicatella sp.
TACTCTTTATTTTACGATAATTTTGCGGAATAGTCAAAGGTTAAGGGGGAGAAAGAATAGATTCCCTATGAAACTTTAATCAAAATTTCCGTAATTTATGTCATAAAGAAGGAAAATTTTTGATAAAATAGAACTTGGAGGAGAGCCATGTCGAAAAAAATAATTAATGTCGTTGCAGCAGCAATCGAAAAAGATGGAAAATTCTTCTGTGCACAAAGACCGGAAGGGAAAAGTTTGGGAGGTTTTTGGGAATTTCCAGGAGGAAAGCTAGAAACTGGAGAATCGCCTGAGCAAGCACTTATTCGTGAAATTAAAGAAGAGCTGAACTCTGAAATTGAGATTATTACCTATATCAACGAAGCATCCTATGACTATGATTTTGGCACAGTTGTTATGAAAACCTACCATGCAAAACTAATTTCTGGTAATCTAGAATTGCTAGAGCATCAAAATTCTACTTGGTTAACTCCAAATGAACTAGATACTCTGAACTGGGCTCCGGTAGATAGACCAGCAATGTACATATTAACAAAAAAATAAGAGAAATTTCTCTTATTTTTTTGTTAAGTATTCGTATAGTGCTGAATCAACTTCGTTTACTAATTCAAAATTCATTGTAACCACAGGAGTTTTGCCATCTTCCATTTTTGTTTCAATAGCACTATCTTCCAAATAGCTAACAGGTCCTAGATAATAGAAGTCACTTCCTTCTCCATCTTCTTTTTTTACGAAGAGATGAAGAATTAGACCAGTTTGATTAGACTGTATAATATCAATAACTTCTTTAGACTTAAAGCTTCGATTGCTACGAGAATACCAGTGAAATACTTTGTTGGTTAAGAATCCATCTTTATATTGAGTTGTTTCAGTAATATTGTCTGCTTTGTGATACTTGACAAAGATAGGACAGGTGCCATGCTTAATTTTATACCCATAAACGGTAGAACTCTCATCTTTTTCCCAGTTGAGCAGTCTCACCACATCTTTTCGAGAATATTTTGCCCCTACTGTAAAGGGTTCCTGTGGATATTTTTCAGAGCGGTCAAGACCTGTCTGAATGATATCTAAAATAAAATTTTTATACTCCTCTGTCAAAAATTGAGTAAAATCTCCTGCTAATTGATAAATATTATCCTTAATGTATAAGGATGATAATCCAAACTTTCTCTGGTCTCTTTTAACAAAAAAGTTATAGTTTAAGTAATTCTCAACAGATCTCAGTAACTCATCTGAAAATCTCAACTGTTTCTCTTTTAAAAATTTTTCAAATTCATATCGGGTAATTTCCCCCTTCTCTAATAAGATTTTTAAAAGATAGAGTTCCTCTTTTCTCTTACCATTAGATAATTCCTTGCAAAGAAAAGTCAGAAAACCATTTAATTCAGAAATTTTAATAAATTTATCATCCTTATCAAAAGCGGCAATGACCTCTCCATAGTGATTAAAAGCATCAAAGAAAACATATGGATCCAGACTGTCCAGTCTCCAAAAATCACTTAATTTTGGTGTACATCCCAAACGATTCTTAGTCTCCATATATGCTTCCTTTAGAATAGTTCGATTAGAGAGATTAGTATTTGCAATAGATTTAAAAATCTGTTCCTTAGCCACTTCTTCAAAATTGATAGTGGTTAGACCATTTAAAATATTAGGTTCTCTCAATTCTCTTCGGTAATTATCTTTATTCATCGATTTATCACCAAACAAAGCAATTGGAATCAGATAGTTATTCTTATAATTGCCAATAAAATCAATTATCGTAACATATTCTTTACTCTCATGTTTACGAAGCCCTCGCCCTAATTGTTGAACAAAAACGATACTAGACTGAGTATTTCTTAACATGACTACCTGATTAACAGAAGGAATATCAATCCCTTCGTTAAAAATATCCACTGTTAAAATGTATTCTAGTTCTCCTTTTTCAAGTTGAGAAACAACTTCATTTCGTGTTTCAATATTATCATCGCCTGTCAAAGCTCGACAAGCTTTCCCATTCTGATTCAATTTTAATGTTAGTTCATGCGCTTCCTGTTTAGAGGAACAGAATATTAACCCTTTTACTTTGCCTCCGCTTACTCCATAAAAATCTATCTTTTGCAGAATATGTTTAACTCGTTCAGGAGATGTTAAGTTTGTTATATTCGTTTTTTCATCAATTAAACGTCCATCTATCTCAATATCTTTCACACCAAAATAAATAAAAGGACAAAGCATATCATTATCAAGAGCATCTTGTAGACGAATTTCATAAGCTATATTATAGTCAAACAATTCATAGATATTTTGCCCATCTGTCCGTTCTGGAGTAGCCGTCATTCCTAAGAAAAATTTTGGATTGAAATGAGCCATCACCTTTTTATAAGAATCGGCTCCGGCTTTATGAACCTCATCAATTAAAATATAGTCAAAATAATCTTCTGAAAAAAGATTTAAATGATAATCACGAGAGAGTGTCTGGATGGTCGCAAAAACATACTTTTTCCCCTTCAAATCTGCCCCAGAGTGATAAATTAGACCTTCTGATTCAGGAAACTGCAAAATCTTCTGAAAATCATTTAAAGACTTTTGAAGTATTTGCTCACGGTGAACAATAAAAAGCATTCTTTTGGGATCAAATTGTTGAACATCAAAAGCTGATAAATATGTTTTTCCTGTCCCTGTAGCACTGATGACTAAGGCTTTCTTTTTACCTGAATCACGAATAGCTTGTAGACCATTCAAGGCTTCTTTTTGCATCTTATTAGGCTCAATGCTTGATACTTGGTATGCAGCTACAACATCTTCTTGAATCTGGTCCACTCGAATTATTTTCTTACGTGTTCTAGCATAAGAAGCAATCTTTTCTGTAGTTAAAACATCTGACTTTGCCCAAATTTTTTCAAACTCTTTTTTAGTAGCTTGAATTAACTCTCCATTGTGAGTTGACGTCAATTTAATATTCCATTCGTAATTGATTTTCAATGCATTATGAGTCAAATTTGAACTTCCGGAAATAAGGACTTGTTTCCCTTTATGTTCAAACAAATAAAACTTTGCATGCATCTGTAAACTTTCTGGAGTCAGTCGAACTTCAACATTTTTCAATTTGAGTAATTCTTCCATCGCAAGAGGATCATTAAAATCAAGATACGGAGAAATAAGTATTTTACCTTTGATTCCTCTATCCATTAAATCGGATAACTGCGATTTTATCAGAGCGATTCCTGATTGAGTAATAAATGCTACAGAAATATAAAAAGATTGGCATTTGGATAATTCTTCTTGAATATCCTTCAATACATAACGCTTTGATTCTGGATCATTGATTAAGATTTGAGGGGAGTATCCTCCTTCTTGAAATTTAACATTATCAATAAAACCAAACTTTAAAGATTTGATCAACGTATCTTGAAATAA
>CALATC010000101.1 GCA_937891475.1 uncultured Granulicatella sp.
CAAAATCGGGACGTGCTTTCTTCTATTTTTGAGACTTACTGCCCAGCCTCTTTTTTCTTAGTTAAATAATGGTTGCCAATTAAAATCTTGATAGTCAATAACATCGTTCTTGTTCAGCCCTACATCTTCTAACTCAAACTCTAATCGTTCAAATTCTTTTTTAGCAATAAGTTCTCGCTTGGAATCTTTCGTTAGTTGATAAACAAAAATGGATCCATTTCCAGTTCCAGATGAAAAACCTACTTCTGAAAGTTTTCCTTCTGGATACACATTAAATCCTTGTCTAGCTCCTCCTGAACCTGTAAATCCTTGTACAGCAAGTTTAGGTGTTGTCCCATCCTCTAAATAATATACCGCGTGCATATAATATTGAGAATCATCACTTTTCTCTTTGCGAGCTAGTAGTAATTCATTAATTCCATCTTCATTTAAATCTCGAAAATGAATATAAAATTCATTTGGATTTTTATTCATCGATTCTTGAATGACAGGTGCCAGTTCAAGCGGAGACGTTAAAAGTTGCATCCCCTTTTCCCTAATCGCTTCAAAATAATCTAACACATCACGATAAAGCTCTTTACCACTTGGCTTCGCAACAGTCGTAGTACTTTCTGTAGTAGCCTCAGCTGTTTGCGTTGTCGCTGAAGAACGATTTGATGAAAAGTTTGTAGTTGAAGAGTTTGCTCCACAAGCTGCTAACAATGTAATAAAACTTCCAACCATTACAATAAGCTTTTTATTCATAAAATTCTCCTTATAATGGTTTTTTCAAAGGAATACCAGGTTTTCTAGGATATTTATTTGGCGTTTCTTTTGTTTTTAAGATGGTTACAACATGACGATTTCCACCTTCATATGGTAAATCAAAGGACACATCGCCTTCTACTTTTCCACCTAAAATGGCAATTGCTTTTTTTGCTTCTTCTAACTCCACTTCTGTATGAGCAGCTTTCAACGCTAAAAAGTATCCTTGTTTTTGTACTAATGGCATACAAAATTCGCTTAGTACGCTTAATTTTGCTACCGCCCTAGCTGTTACGACATCATAAGATGCTCTGAAATTTTTATTTTGTCCAAAAGTTTCTGCACGATCATGGAAGCATTGCACATCTGTTAGTCCTAACGTTTCCACTAAAGTATTTAAAAATGTAATTCGTTTATTTAACGAGTCCACAATTGTCACTTTTAAATCTGGAAATACAATTTTCAATGGAATACTTGGAAATCCTGCTCCAGCTCCGACATCACACAATGTTTGATTTGATAACTCATGATGAAATCCTAGAGCTAAAGAATCATAGAAGTGTTTCAAATACACGCCTTCTTCATCGGTAATTGCGGTTAAATTCATCTTCTCATTCCACTCCACCAATAATTGAAAATATTGATGAAATTGTTCTTTTTGTACCTCTGTTAAAATAATGCCATGAACTTCTTGGAGTCTTTGATAAAATTCTTCTGGTTTCATACAATCCTCCTATTCTTGAACTTTCGCAATTTTTCCTTGTTCGATATACACCATTAAAATCGATACATCGGCAGGATTTACCCCACTAATACGGCTTGCTTGCGCAATCGTTTCTGGTTGAATTAGTTTCAAACGTTGACGTGCTTCTGTGGCAAGTCCATTAATGGCATCATAATCAATATTCGATGGAATACGTTTTGCTTCCATACGTTTTAATTTTTCTACTTTTTCAATCGCTTTGGCAATATATCCTTCATATTTCACAGAAATTTCTACTTGTTCTTTTACTTCACGAGAAACAGCTACCTCTTCTTCTGCAAAGCCAATTAAGTCATCATAAGATAACTCTGGACGTTTTAATAAATCACTTAATAAAATACCGTCTTTTAATTCTGCGGATCCTTTTTCAGCTAAGAACGCTTGCAATTGTTCAGTTGGTTTCAAACGGATGGATTGGATACGTTTAATTTCTGCTTGAATCGCTGCTTGTTTTTCTTGGAAAGCTGCATAACGTTCATCTGAAATTAAGCCTAGTTCACGACCTTTTTCTGTTAAACGTAAATCTGCATTGTCATGACGTAATAATAAACGATATTCCGCACGAGAAGTTAATAGACGATACGGTTCTGTCGTTCCTTTTGTGACTAAATCATCTACTAATACTCCAATATACGCATCACTACGACCTAAAATAAATGGTTCTTCACCACGGATTTTACGAACAGCGTTAATCCCAGCATAAAGACCTTGGCCGGCAGCTTCTTCATATCCACTCGTTCCATTCATTTGTCCAGCCGTAAATAAATTCTCAACAATTTTTGTTTCAAATGTATTTTTTAATTGATGAGGAATCACTACATCATACTCAATGGCATAACCTGTTCTCATCATTTCAGCTTTTTCCAAACCTTCTACCGTATGAATCATTTGAATTTGAACATCTTCTGGTAGAGAAGTTGATAATCCTTGAATATACACTTCTTCCGTATTTTCCCCTTCTGGTTCTAGGAAAATTTGGTGACGAGGTTTATCGCTAAAACGAACGATTTTATCTTCAATAGATGGGCAATAACGAGCTCCTACCCCTTCTACAATTCCTGTAAACATTGGGGCACGATGTAAGTTCTCACGAATTTTTTCATGAGTTCCTTCATTTGTATACGTCAACCAACATGGAATTTGATCATAGCGATAGTCTTCATCTTTAGAAGTAAAACTAAATAAGTTTGGAGTTTCATCTCCTGGTTGAATTTCTGTCTTGCTATAATCAATCGAAGAACTTTTAATTCTTGGAGGAGTTCCTGTTTTAAAACGAGCTAATTCAAATCCTAATTCTAATAAGTTTTCTGATAATTTAATCGACGGTTGAGAATTATTAGCTCCAGAAGAATATTTCAATTCTCCAATAATAATTTGACCACGAGAAGATGTTCCCGCTGTTAAAACGACTGCTTTTGAACGGTAAATTGCACCCGTATGAGATACAACCCCTTTACAAACACCGTCTTCTACAATTAAACGTTCCGCAATCCCTTGTTTTAAATCAAGATTTTCTTGTTGTTCAATTGTTTTTTTCATTTCTTGTGCATATAAATGTTTATCTGCTTGCGCACGTAACGCACGTACTGCAGGACCTTTCCCTGTATTTAACATACGCATTTGAATATATGTTTTATCAATATTTCTACCCATTTCTCCGCCTAGCGCATCAATTTCACGCACAACGACTCCTTTTGCAGGGCCTCCAACAGACGGATTACAAGGCATAAATGCCACCATTTCTAAATTCATTGTTAATAATAATGTTTTAGCACCCATACGAGCACTTGCTAGTGCAGCTTCACTTCCGGCGTGGCCCGCACCTACTACGATAACATCATAGTTACCAGCTTCATAAGTTGTTACCATACTTCCTCCTACTTTCTATTGTTCATTCGTTGTATAAAATTCCACTTGATGTCGAATATATTCACCATTTTCATATATAAATTTAGCTGAGAAAAATGGACGATTCTCTAATAGCCAACTCACAAAAATTAAATCGCCTTGCCAAGTCGGCTTCGTCAATACTTGATCATAAGGAACCCACTCTAAAGTACCTTCAGGAGAGTCGATTAATTCCCCTGAAAAATCCGTCACTAGAAACACATACGTGTACCAATCATGTTCGGGAGTAAATTCAGGAAAAGTAATAATCCCTTTTAACGCCATTTTATGAACTTTCAAACCTGTTTCTTCAAAAATCTCACGAATAGCACACTCTTCTGGAGATTCACCCGCTTCAATTTTACCACCTACTCCGATATATTTACCTTCATGTACATCGTTTGGTTTCTTATTGCGCTTTAGTAATAACAATTCTTTTCCATTATCGATATAACAAATCGTTGCTAACTTTGTCATTCGAAACTCCCTTTCTCCAATAGTGGCTTTTTCTTATTTTCCTAAACAGAATTGGCTAAATAATTGAGTTAGAAGTTCATCTTGGACGCTGTCTCCAGTGATTTCTCCTAATAAATCCCATGCTCTTGTAAAATCAATTTGAATTAAATCGACCGGCATTTCCATTTCAATCCCATTTTGTACTTCGACTAATGCTTGCTCTGCTTTTTCTAATAAGGCAATATGACGAGTATTTGATAAATAAGTCGCATCTCGTTCATTCATTTGTCCTTGGAAGAAATATCCCGCAATTTTTTCTTCTAATTGATCGATTCCTTCTTTATTCAACATAGAAGTTGTGACAATTTCTTCTTCATTAGCATAAGGAGCGATATCCTCTTTTGAAAGTTTTGAAGGCAAATCTGTTTTATTAAATAAAATAATTCGCTTCATTCCTTTTGTCGTTTCTAATAAACGAATATCTTCCTCTTGTAATGTTTCGCTTTGGTTTAATAATAATAATACAAAATCCGCTTCTTTTAACGCTTTACGACTACGTTCTACCCCGATTTTTTCTACGACATCATCCGTTTCACGAATTCCTGCTGTATCAATTAATTGTAAAGGCACTCCACGGACATTGACATACTCTTCAATCGTATCTCTTGTTGTTCCAGCAATATCTGTTACAATGGCTTTCTCTTCTCTTAATAGCACATTTAGTAAACTAGATTTCCCAACATTCGGGCGTCCTACGATGGCTGTTTTTAACCCATCTCGTAAAATCTTCCCTTGGCTAGCTGTATTTAATAAAGCACGAATTCCTTGCAATACTTGTTGCGTCTTTTCTCGTAATAATTGCAAAGTCATTTCTTCTACATCATCGTATTCAGGATAGTCAATATTTACTTCCACTTGGGCTAATGTATTTAAAATTTCTTGACGTAAATTTTGAATTAAATGCGATAATTGACCATCTAATTGACGCATCGCTAATTGCATTGATTTATCCGTTTTTGCTCGAATTAAATCCATCACTGCTTCTGCTTGAGACAAATCAATACGTCCATTTAAAAAGGCACGTTTCGTAAATTCTCCAGGCTCCGCTAATCTTGCTCCCATGCGTAACACTAATTGCAACACACGATTAATCGCCACAATTCCTCCATGGCAATTAATTTCCACAATATCTTCTCGTGTAAATGTTTTTGGAGCTCTTAAAACACTTACCATGACTTCATCATAGATTTCCCCAGATTTAGGGTCGACAATATGACCATAATGAATCGTATGTGTCTTTTGTTCTTCTAATTTTTTAGTACCACATTGATAAATCGAACTTGCGATTGAAATCGCCAAATCTCCACTAATTCTGACAATCCCGATAGCCCCTTCACCAGGTGCTGTCGAAATCGCAGCAATCGTATCAAATTCTGTTTGCATGCTGATATCCTTTCTTGGCTTCATTGCACAAAAAAAGTGCACACTCCACCCCTTATTAACAAAAAGGGTGGCTCGCACTTTGACTGCTTACCTATATTTCAGTGATATTATACAATACTTTTTGAACTTGTGCTAGTAGAAGGAGTGATTAGTAGACTTTTTTCGTTTTTCCTCTTTTATACGCAACACGAATTGCATAAGCATCTAACAAAATTCGACTAATAATTTGCAAAGGAAGGCGTGAACGTACCTCATACTCCGGAAAATAAGATCCTTCTGACTTAAATCCTACAAAAGTAATATCACTTAATTGTGCAAGTGGGCTTACTCCATTTGCTGTAATAACAATTATAGGAACTTCATTTTTATGACAAACCTTTGCTGCCTCTACTAACTCATCAGTATGTCCATTTAAAGAAACAATAATAGCTAAATCTTGTTCATTCAGTCGATGGCTAATAGTTTTAATAATATTTGGATCTACATATTGCTCACAAGTTCTTTCTAACAAATGAAATTTAATCTCCATTTCACTAGCTATCATCTCACTTAGTCCTCTTGAAAAAATAAACACTTTTCTTGCACCAAAGATTGCTTGCATAGCATCTTCTATTGTCTTACTATCCAATTGCTCTATCGTTTTTCTTACTTCTTGCTCATTCTTGTCAACAACGTCTTGAATTTTTTTATCGACAATTTCTAAACTATTAAAAGTTGGAAATTCCTTATTAGATAATTGATATTGTTTTTTCAAATCATACTTAAAACTTGTAAATCCATCATAACCTAACTTTTTCATTGTACGCACTATTGATGCTGTAGAAACATTAGCTTCTTCACTCAACTTAACAATTGATATTGATGGTATTAATTCTAAATGCTCTTCAATATATTTAAGAAGATATTTTTCAGTATTAGTAAGCCCCTGCGTATTAAACATGATAACTCTCCCATTCTGTAAAGTTTTACTAATATAAATACCTATTCAGAAAACTTTTACAAAGTTATTTATGTAATAATAAGTATAACAAAAAAATAAAAGGAGGTGAACATATGATTTATACATGTACCATGAATTTAGCTATTGATTTGTATATCAAAACACTCCAAATGAAAGCATCTGAAGTAAATAGAACTGAAGAAGCAGTTTACATGCCTAATGGAAAGGGCGTTAATGTAAGCTTTATACTGAAAGAACTAGGAATTGATAGTGTCGCAACAGGATTCAAAGCAGGGTTTACAGGAGAATTTATTGAAAGTGAACTACATAAAGCAGGAATCAAAACTGATTTTGTATCAGTAAATGGTATTACACGAATTAATGTTTTTGCTCACGTAGTAGCGAATAACGAAGAATTTAAACTAGTAAATCAAGGCCCTACTGTCACTGAAAAAGAAGAGTTACAATTACTTTCAATTATTGATACTTTATCTTCTGAAGATATGTTATTCGTTTCAGGAAGCCATCCTTCAGGAATATCAAAAAGCACTTACGAAAAAATTGCCAAATCATCTCAACAAAAGGGATTCAAACTAATACTCGATACTTCTGCAAGTTTTGTACCTGAATTATTAAAATTCCATCCTTATCTGATTAAGCCAAACGATGAAGAACTAGCTAGTTGGTTTGGACTGAAAGATGTATCTTTAGAACAAATTAAAGAATACGGAAATAAATTATTACAGCAAGGCGCACAAAATGTACTAGTTTCATTAGGAGCAAAAGGAGCAATTCTAATTACACCAACAGAAAATATACACGTTAACGCTCCAAAAGGAAATGTTGTAAATACTGCTTGTGCCGGAGATACATTACTTGCTACTTTTGTCGGTTGTCAAATCCAAGAGATGTCAAAAGAAGATTCTTTAATTAAAGCTGTTGCTGCTGGAACTTCTACAGCTTTCAGACCTGGATTAACAGATTTTTCAGATGTTCCAATATTGATAAAACAAATCAAACGCTTATACTAATAAGTAATAATAAAGGGGGAAAACAAAATGACAAAATATGATATTATTGCCGCTACTGGTTGCCCAACGGGAATTGCGCACACCTATATGGCTCAAGAAGCACTTGAACAAGCGGCCAAAAAAGTTGGAGTAAACATTAAAGTTGAAACACATGGACAAATTGGGGTAGAAAATGAATTTACAGAAGAAGAAATCTCAAATGCAAAAGTAGTAATTATCGCAGCTGATAAAGATGTACAAGCTCATAGATTTGTTAACAAAAAAATTATTGACGTTTCTGTAGGGCAAGGAATTAAAAATGCAGATGAACTAATTGCTCAAGCATTACGAGGAGAAGGTATTGTGAAATACCCATCTGACGAACCTACTAAAAAAGTTGAATCTACGCAAACAACTACTGGTGGTAGCTCGATTGGACGAGAAATTTATAAACATTTGATGAATGGAGTTTCTCACATGTTACCATTCGTTGTTGGCGGTGGAGTATTGATTGCTGTATCGTTTGCACTATTTGGAATTTATTCTTTTGACCCAAACCACGCAACTTATAATCCTTTTTCTGCTCAATTAAAAGAAATTGGTGGACTAGCAATGGGATTAATGACACCAATTTTAGCTGCATACATTGCACAAAGTATTGGTAATAGACCTGCACTTGTTAGTGGTTTTGTAGCAGGCCTTATGGCTAGTAATGGTGGTGCAGGATTCCTAGGCGGAATTATTGGTGGTTTCTTCGCAGGATATTTAGTTGTACTTTTAGAAAAATTATTTAAAAAATTACCAAAAACACTAGACGGATTAAAAGCTATTTTCCTTTATCCGTTATTAGGAGTATTAATCACTGGGCTATTTATGAGTATTATTGTTAGTCCTATGGCAGAAATCAACCAAAACTTAATGGTATTCTTAAAAGGATTCCAAGATTCTAACCCTGTTCTTCTTGGTTTAGTAATTGGCTGTATGTGTGCATTTGATATGGGTGGCCCTGTAAATAAAGCTGCATATGTAACAGGTACAGTACTATTAGCAGAAGGAAACACTGCGTTTATGGCTGGTGTTAGCGCAGCTTGTATTGCACCTCCATTAATTACTACTGTAGCAGTTTTATTGTTCAAAGATCATTTTGATGCCAATGAACGTAATGCAGGTTTAGTAAATTTCATTTTAGGGTCTACTCACATTACTGAAGGGGCTATTCCTTTCGTTGCAAAAGACCCTCTACGTGCAATGCCATCAATGATGCTAGGTTCTTCAATTGCCGCTATTTTAACTTATTTATTTGGAGTACAAGTCCCTGCACCGCACGGTGGATTTTTAGTACTTCCTGTAGTTACACATCCTTTATTGTGGGTAATAGCAATTGCAATAGGAGCAATTGTAGGTGGAGTTGTCTTAGGAGCAACTAGAAAACCTTTATCTAAGTAATATACAATCCTATATTTTTATATTATTCTATACTATAAAAATAAAGTTAGGAGGAATTTTAAATTGATACATCAAAATGCAATTTTTTTCAATAGAGAATTAAATTCTCAAGATGAGGTTTTTCATTTATTGTCAAAAAAATCAATCGAATTGGGTATTGCTACTAATGAAGAATCTGTTTACAAAGGATTTATTGAACGAGAACAGCAAGGTACTACTGGTATGATGGATGGTTTTGCAATCCCTCATACAAAATCAAAGGAAATATTAACACCTAGTATCATTATTGTTCGTTTAGAAAAAGGGTTAGATTGGAATAGCATGGATGGAAACCCTACTTCTTTCATTATTAGTTTATTAATTCCAGATAACGAAGCTGGAACTACTCATTTAAAAATATTAGCATCGATTGCACGTATGCTAATGAAAGCTGATATTAAAGAATCTTTACTTTTAGCAACTTCTGAACAAGAGATTGAAACTATTTTAAATAATTATCTTAAACAATAATTTAAGAAAATATATTTTAAATTAAACTACTTCATATAAATATATTTTAATGTGGAATAAGAAATTGAACTACTTTCTTATTCCACATTTTTTCATCATCAATTTAATTCAAAGCTTTCTATTACTTTTCATTTACCCTTCTTCGACTTTTTTCACTTCCATATTGCCAATATTTGATAAAAAAGGTACAATTTACCTATCTATTACTAGGGGGTAAATCAATGTTAGAACATCCATTCAATCAAGTCGTTGAAAAAATTGCCGTTTCAGATATTCGTCAATTTGATGCAGAAGTTTCTCAAATTCCTGGAATCATCAAATTAACACTAGGTGAACCAAATTTCAACACACCAGAACATATTAAAGAAGCTGCTATTCAAGCAATTCGTGATAATCATTCCCACTATACTCCAAATGCTGGGATTCCTGAATTACGTCAAGCAACTGCAGCATACTACAATAAAAAATTCAATTTAAATTATACAGCAGAACAAGTCATCACAACTATCGGAGCAACTGAAGCGATTAATGCTAGCTTCCAAGCTATTTTAAATCCTGGAGATACAGTTATTGTTCCTACTCCAGTTTTCCCATTATACATGCCAATTACAATGGTGAACCAAGGGAACTTTATTACAGTCGATACTAGTGAAGATGGATTTGTTTTAACTCCAGAAAAATTACGTGCTACTATTGAAGCTCATCCAGAAAAAACTTTTAAAGCAGTTGTATTAGTATATCCAAGTAACCCAACAGGAGTAACGTACTCTAAAGAACAATTAGAAGCTTTAAGCATTGTTTTAAAAGAATATGGATTATGGGCACTATGTGATGAAGTTTACGCAGAATTAACATATAGCGGAACTCACACTTCATTAGCTTCATTCTTACCAGATCAAACAATCGTGATTACAGGTTTATCTAAATCTCACGCAATGACTGGATGGAGAATTGGGTACATTCTTGGACCTGTTCCATTTATTAAAGAAGTTGTTAAAACTCACCAATATATGGTTACTTCTCCAAGTAGCTCAAGCCAATACGGTGCTTTAGCTGCAATGTTACACGGACAAGGTGACTGCGATATTATGAAAGTAGAATACCAACAACGTCGTGACTATCTTGCAAAAGAATTACGTCGCTTAGGATTTGAAGTAGCAAGTCCTGATGGAGCTTTCTATCTATTTGCTAAAATTCCTGCAAAATGCGGAACAGATTCATGGGCATTCGTTCGTGACCTTGCACAAAATGCTAAAGTAGCATTAATCCCTGGGGTTTCATTTGGACCTGGTGGAGAAGGCTACGTTCGTTTCAGCTACGCTGCTTCAATGGAAAACTTAACAGAAGTAGTCGCTCGTTTAGAAAAATATTTAGCGTAATACAAAAGGCTGGGATTCACCCCAGCCTTTTTACTTTATATATATTCATAATCTTACTGCAACTCTTCCACAAGAGTACAAACTGCCTCAAACGCATGTTTTGAAGCTAGTTCAAGAGTTGCCTCAAATGTATCTGGAGCTTCTCCTCCAACATGATCACTTACACCACGAATATTCAATACAGGAATGTCATAGAAATGAGCAACTTGCGCTAATGGCGTTGATTCCATATCACTTGCTACAATATCTGGCAAATGTTCACGAATATTTTGTACCGTTTCAATTGAGCTCATAAAAGAATCACTCGTTGCAATAAAACCACTATGAATTCCAAATTCTGTAATACGCGCCTGTAAAATGCGAACAACTCTTTCCTTCAGTTCACTATCTACGGGATACGATTCCGGCATTTGTGGAACTTGTCCCCATGCATAATCGAAACCTGTCGCATCCACATCACTATATCCAAATTTCGTTGAAACAATGACATCGGCAAGCGCAAAATCTTTATTAAAACTCCCCGTAGTTCCCGTATTAATGATCAGTTCCGGTTGAACCTTATCACAAAGCCAAGCTGCTGTAGCAGCAGCATTCGCTTTTCCAATACCGGATTGAACAAGATAGAGATTTTCATGAACTTCAAGAATTCGAATCGGACCTTTTGAAAACACTTCTTTTCTTGGTGTGTAATGTTCTTCAAATGGATGAAGCTCTTCTTTCATCGCAGCAACAATCGCTATTTTCATCGATTATTTACCCCACACTTCAGAAATAGGTTTCTTCACTTCTACTTTTGTTCCTTGGAATTTATCTGAAATGAATTTTTGAACATCTGCATCATGATATAAATCTACTAATTTCTTATAATCATCATTAGATTCATTTCCACTCTTCACAACAATCACATTAATACTTGTAATAGTAGATTCATCTGCTTTTTCATAGAATAAAGCATCTTTCAATACATTTAATCCCCCTTCAAGGGCAATCGTATTTCCGATAGCAATTAAATCTGCATCATCTAGCACACGAACACTTGTAGTATCATCAATTAATAAAAATTCAAAGTTTTTGTTATTTTCTACGATATCACTTGGAGTACCTGTACCTTCTTTGAAATCTGCTGATAATTTAATTAATCCAGCAGTTTCTAATAAACGAAGCGCACGTGTTGTATTGTAAGGATTATCTGGAATTGCAATTTTAGCACCATTTGGCAGGTCATTTAATGATTTTACTTTTTTAGAATAAAGTCCCATAGGTTCGATATAAGTTGTTCCAATCGGTGTTAGTTTAGAACTATTGGATGCGTTAAATCCTTGTAAATATCCAATTGATTGAAAGGCATTCGCATCTACGGAACCTTCCGCAACTGCTTGGTTTAATGGCACACCACCATTTAATTCTTCGACTTCGATTTTTAATCCTGCTTTTTTCGCTTGATCTGATTCTGCAATATGTCTCCAAATTTCCGCATCAGAACCAACAGAAGCAACTTTTACTGTTTTTAAATCTGATTTTGAATTAGAAGTTGTTGAGTTTGATGTAGTTTGATTGCTGCAAGCAGCTAATGCTACAACTGCTGAAAGTGCCAATAAAGATTTTGTAATAGTTTTTAAGTTCATAAGGAAATCCCTCCGTTTAGATATTTACTAATTATTGAATAAATGACATTAAATCACTTTACGTTCAAATGGATCAATACTAATTCCTTGTTCTAATACTTGTTTAGCATATTCTTTTGCTCCGAATAAAGAGTGATCACGATAATTTCCACATTGAACAGCAGAAATACCTTGAATATCTTCAAATTGAATCTTTTCAACAATTTGTTCTAACGTTGATTTTAATGCACGAGCAATATCTTCTGCGGAACGTTCTTCCCATAAAATTAAGTGGAATCCCGTACGACAACCGAATGGTGAAATATCGATAATCCCATCGATACGATCACGGAGTAAATCTGCCAACAAGTGTTCAAATGTATGGATCACTCCGGTCGGCATTTCTTGTTTATTTGGTTGTAAAAAGCGAATATCAAAATTCGAAATGACATCTCCTTTTTTTCCGTATTCGTTTGAAATTAATCTCACGTAAGGTGCAATCACCTTATTGTGATCTAATGTAAAGCTTTCTACTTCAGCCATATTGAATTCCCCCTGTCATGATGAAAAAAGAATCATACTTTCAATAGAAAGCATTGCTTTCATTCTTTTCAAATCATTTTAATTAAGTTATATCGAAATGATACAAAAGAACTCTTGAAATATCAACGAAAAAACGACTTTTCTCTTATACTAAATAAATATAGTTTGTTATTCATTTTTGTTATACCTGCTGTAAATCTATATAAACAAGCTATATTAGTTACTTGTGAATGATACTGAACATAAAAAATGGTTTTCCTCTTACCTTACCGGCACTTATTTATTCACCCTCCTTTAAGTAAACGAAAAAAAGCCTGGGACAAATCCCAGGCTATTCTCTCTATTATCCTAAAGTTTGCACTTTGACACCATCCGGTGTTCCAATTAAAACTGTTTCTGTCATATTTGTAAATAAGCCTTGTTCCACTACTCCTGTTAGAGCTTTTAATTCTGCTCCGAATGTCACAGGATCTTTAATCGGGAATACATCTAAGTCAATAATGTAATTTTGACTGTCTGTTAAATAACGTTCTCCGTTTTCTAACACTCGGAATTTTGGACGATATCCTTTTGCTTCGAATTTTTTGAATAATTGTTCTGAACCATACGGAATCACTTCTACTGGAAGTGGGAAGCGTCCTAAATAATCTACCATTTTAGATTCATCGACAATCCAAATAATTCGTTTTGATTGTTCTGCAACAATTTTTTCAAATAATAAGGCACCACCGCCTCCTTTAATTCCTGAAAAATCAGGAGCAATTTCATCTGCACCATCAACTGTTACATCAATGAAATCTACTTCATCTACACTCTTCAATGGAATTCCTAGCTTCTCAGCTTGTTCTTTTGTACGTTTTGAAGTTGTTACACCAATAATGTCTAAGCCTTCTTCTTTTACACGTCTACCAATTTCTTCTACAAAATAATAAGCTGTAGAACCTGTTCCTAGACCTACTGTCATACCTGATTCAATATAAGTTGCGGCCTGTTTTCCGACCATCTCTTTCATGTTCACACGCATACCCTCCAATATGATTCAACTATTCTTATTATAGCATAAATTCTTTTACTCGTTTCAAATCTTCTTGTAATTGTTCATAGATTTGTCGCATTTCTTCATCAGATAAACTTAATTCTACTTCAACCGTTTTTGTTTGTTTCTTTTCCTCTTCTTCTTGGTAAAGAAAGACTTCTTCTTCATCCAATTGTGCTAGGTCGATTCCAATGACTTGAGAAGCCGTTGTTAAAATATTTTCTGGAGCAATGACCCATGTCATTACATACTCGTCTTCTAGTTGTTCTAATAACACTGCTAATCTAGATTGTTCAAATTCTGAAGAATACTCTTCTCCTTTTTCTATTAAGTTCTTCATCGCTTCCAGACATTCTTCCAATTGTGCTACAGATAATAAGTCTGCCACTTCTTGATAAGCTTCTTCCTGTTGAGAAACTTGTAAGAAAATATCTGTTTGAATGTTGTGAGTTTGAGGTTGGATATCTAAAAATTTTAATTCAAATATAAAATCTCCTTCTGAAATTTTCATGCGCTCACCTCTTTCTTCGTTTTATTGCCATATCTATAGTACAAGTTTCT
>CALATC010000102.1 GCA_937891475.1 uncultured Granulicatella sp.
AATTTTCTAATAAATCGGGTCTTCTTTGATACGTTCTTCTTAAGGATTCTTTTTTTTGCCAAGTTGCGATTTTGGCATGATTTCCACTAAATAATACTTCTGGAACTTCCATTCCTTCATATTCTCTTGGACGAGTATACTGAGGATGCTCTAATAATCCCATCGAATGAGAATCACCAATTGCTGATTCGTAATTTCCTAGTACATCTGGAATTAATCGAACCGTTGCATCAATCATGACCATTGCCCCTAATTCTCCACCCGTTAAAACAAAGTCTCCAATAGAATACTCATCAGTTACTAACGTTCGAATACGCTCATCATATCCTTCATAATGTCCACAAATAAAAACTAAATGTTCTTCTTTAGCTAATTCCTCGGCATCAGATTGGCTAAATTTCTTACCGGCTGGATCTAGTAAAATCACTCTCTTTTTAGTTTCCGGAGTTCTCTGTTCTAAATCTTTTAAAGCACGGTCGATTGGTTCTACTTTTAATAATAAACCAGCACCTCCACCAAAGACATAATCATCTACTCGATTATGTTTATGAAAGGCAAAGTCTCTAAAATCAATTGTATCAAAAGAAATCTTTTCTTTCTCGATGGCTCTCTTCATCATTGATTGTTCCATTGGAGCAAACATTTCAGGGAATAATGTTAAAACATCAATTCTCATTTTAGTCAAACAACCCTTCTAATACATGAATAAACGCTTGTTTATTTTCTTTATCTATTTTATAAACAACTGGTTCAATAAATGGAATTAATAAATCTTTCCTCCCTTTTTGTTTTACGACCCATACATCATTGGAACCAGGAGATAAAATTTCACTTACTTTCCCTAAAGTTACACCTTCATCAGTAATAATTTCTAATCCCACTACTTCATGATAATATAGTTCATCTTCTTCTAATTCTTCTAGAGCATCACTTGAAACTTTTAATAAACAATCTCTATATCCTTCAACATCTTCAATTCGAGGATGATCTTCAAAGGTTAATAAATCAAAATTTTTATGGCGTCTGTGACTTTTAACCGTCAATAATTTTTCAAACTCACCATCTCTAAATAAAGCTAATTCTACACCTTTTTGATAGCGATCTTCTGCAAAGTCCGTTGTAGAAATCACTCGAACTTCCCCTTTTAATCCTTGTGTATTAACAATTTTTCCTACTTTAAAATATTGTGACATATTTTCTACTTTCCTCCTCACAATTCATTACTGATATCATACGTGAGAATTGAACAAAATTGCAAACAAAATCCATTTTAATAGAAAGTATAAATAAAAAAGTTCAACAACTCCTAATAGAAATTGTTGAACTTTTTTCTAGTCATTGTTTTCAATGCTTAAACGAACACGTTTTT
>CALATC010000103.1 GCA_937891475.1 uncultured Granulicatella sp.
TTGAATAATTTCCAATATTTTATCCAACAAACTATCACTTCTTGTTTCAATCTGAACTCCCAAAGCCTTAATTAATTCTTGAATCGTTATTTCGTCATACTCTAAATCTAATTCATTTTCAACTAGTTCATAACTTATTAATTCAGTAATCGTATCTATTAACTTTTCAATCATTGATTTCACTTCTGGCTTTTCATTTAATTGATTTTCAATATCTCCATAAATTAATTTTAACATAGCTGTTGAATTGACATCATAACCAAGTATATCCGTTACAATCATTACTTCTGAGTCTTTAATTGGTTTAAATTTTTTATCCGCTAATTTCAATCGTCCTTCCCCATCATAACGATAAAAATCTTCAACTGTACGAGCAAGTGCTTCTCTTGATTCAATACTTAATAATGTTGCTCCCTCAACAACAATTTCTTCATCTGCTAAAGGTAATCCAATCCTAATCATTTTCATCATCTCCCAAAAATACCAATCGATCTTCCGTATTCGCAACTGATTGATTTCTTTCACCTGATAAATAAATCATCCTAGCAAATTGTTTCTCTGTTACCGTTAATATCGTAATCATCCCTTTTTTAGGATTATGTTGTTTTAATCGTGCAATCATACTTTGATTCGCAGTTCCATTTAACAATAATTTACTATAAACAGAAAATTGATGTTTTATAAATCCCTCACTAATTAAAAATTTTCGAAATTGTCGATATGCTTTTCTTTCTTCCACTGTTTCTACAGGCATATCGAACATTAATAACATTCGCATATATCTCTCACTCATAGACGAAACACCGGTACTTCCGTCTTCTCCCCATTTAAAACTTTAATCACCTTTTTAGTATACTCACTAACAATATTCGATAAATACATTTCTTTTTTATCATAATGGTAAGTTTTACAAAATAACTGAAACAAATCTCTTTTAAGATCTACAAAAACTTTATAACGATTTTGATAAACAATTTGATCCACTAATGGACGAAATGGTTCCATCAAATCACTAGCTAAATTAAAAGCATTAAATTGATTTGCATGTTTTAATCCTAGTTGAGTTAAACAACCATTTGAAACAATTTCTCTGGCAAATAAACTTAGTAATAAAGTATAACCATAATCTAAAGCAGCATTAATATCACTCGCATCATCTCTTGTAAACTTACTTCCAAATAATGTTGTAAAATAAACTCTTGCTGCATGACCTTCACGATTAGTGACATCATTCAATTGTAATTCATGTATTAGTCGACCTAATGATTCTGATTTCACTGTATAATCTTGTTGATATAGATGACTTGCTTGATTCATCATTTTTTGCAAAATAATTTCTGTCCAAACTTCTACCTTTCTATCCTTCTCCCATTGAAGTTGTTTTGCTAATTGTAAGCTGCTATTGTGACTTCCATAATAAGGAACCACTTGGGCAATTGGTAATCGTTTATCATCACAAATAATGACTAATATTTTTTCATCCATTAGTCGCTTCATTAACATCGTTGTAATTAAAATATCTGTTCGTTCTAATAATAAAATATCAATCTCTGACAAATGAAGTTGTTCTACAATTTCTGCGTCTTTATAAATTAAATAATTATTTTTATATGATAACTTTGCATGTGCTTTAACAACAATTGTTCTCCATCCCATTTTTCCCACTCCTAACTGATATAATCCGTATACAGTCAGTTTATCACTGTTAAATATGATAGTCTATAAATTTGTGAATAAACAAACAAAAGAAGAAGTTCTGTACACGTAACTTCTTCCTTAAGTTTTTATGATGTTTTTAAGCGGATAGACTTCCTATTGTAACCTCCCCCTATCAATAAGTTCTATCTCTAACGTACTCTCATAAACTCCCATTAAAACACAATGGACTTCTTATAGTAGCACGAGTGATAAAAACTGCATTATGCAGATTTTTTCACTGGAAATTTTGAGACCTTAGGCTCAAAATTTAGCCATGAGACCGCAGGGCTGCTGGCGTCCTTCGCTACCATTTCAAGAAGTCTAATTGTACTACGCCTCCCGCTCATAAATCTGAATCAATTCTTCTCGTAATCGATTATAAGACGGCGTATCTTCAAACTGATGGATGCGATTGGTTAACAGAATCATCGCTTGTTTTGTTCTTAAGTTCATTAATACCGTTGTTCCCGTAAATCCGGTATGTCTTAACCAAATTTGTTCTCCCACTCGGTCTATATCCCATCCAAGAGATCTTTCTGCTTGTCTTGTAGGTGTCCAGTCCTTCAATAAACTTTGTATCATCTCTGCACTACAATATTCAACGTCTCCTAACTTTCCATCATGTAAATATAATTGCACTAAAGTGATACAATCATCCAATGTCGCAAATAGGCCTGCACTTCCACATCTTCTTTGTAAAATACTCGCTTTAGGATCATGCACTTCTCCTTGCAATAATCTTCCACGTCTTTCTTCAAAAGCAGTTGGCACACAAGCTTCACTAGGCAGTGGTCCATATGTTGCTGTAAGGTTCAACGGACGAGCAATTCTTTCATCAAATAAATCTGCTATTGGTTTGCCAAATTCTTTTTCTAAAATAATTCCCGCTAAAACAAATCCTGTATCGGTATATTTTACCGTATGGTGGAATGTTTCTGTCACAGGTAAAATCGATAAAGCTTCAATTAATGCATCTGGAGCTAGTTCATTTCGATTTTCAATATATCCCCATAATCCTGAAGTATGCGTGATTAAATGACGAAGCGTAACTCTTTCATCAGCATTTGGAAACCATTTAGTGATAGGTGTGTCTAAATCAATTTCCTTCTTTTCGACCATTTGTACTAATAAAGTGCTTGTTACAAATGCTTTTGTAACAGAAGCAAGATCATAGAATAATCCATCTTCGACAAGTTTACCATCCGCCTCTTTTGTAAGTGTACCTTCAACTATCTTTTCTACTTCTTCTCCTTCAATAAAAGCAACACTAAATCCTGGATAAACACCATTATCCATTAATTCTTGAATCTTTCCCATTGTTTTCGGATATTTTTTCATAAAAACACCCCTTTCTTTTAAATTTTTCAAGCAAAACTCTTGTTTTTATCAAAATACAGGTCTAAAATACCCCTTAAGCAGCCCTTCAAAGTTGCCCAATAAAATATTTTGGAGGTATCCTTATGTCAAAAAGAGTAAACCATATTACTGAATTAATCGGTAATACACCCCTTGTTAAACTAAATCGTTTAACAGATGCAGATAGTGCAAATATTTACGTGAAAGTAGAAGCGTTTAACGCTGGTGGTTCTGTTAAAGACCGTATCGCACTAAATATTATTGAAACTGCTGAAAGAGAAGGTCAGCTAAAACCAGGAGATACGATTATCGAAGCAACTTCTGGAAACACTGGTGTCGGCTTATCCCTAGTTGGAGCAGCTAAAGGTTATAAAGTTATTACAATTATGCCTGACTCAATGTCTATCGAACGCCGTCAACTAATGACTGCTTATGGTACAGAAGTATTATTAACTCCTGCTGCCGAAGGTTTCGGCGCTGCCGTTCAAAAAGCAGAAGAATTATCTCAACAACCTGGTTATTTCTGGGCAAAACAATTTGACAACCCAGCTAACCCAAGCATTCACTATCAAACAACTGGTCAAGAAATTATTCAAGCCTTCGATGGTGAAACACCTGACGCATTTGTTGCCGGTATTGGAACAGGTGGAACTATTACAGGTGTTGGTCGTGCCTTAAAAGAAAAAAATGCTGCTGTTCAAATTATTGGAGTAGAACCTGAAGAAGCTCCATTTATCTCAAAAGGACAAAAAGGAAAACACCGTATCCAAGGAATTTCCGCTGGATTCTTACCAAGTATTATCGATAAAGAAGTTATCGATGATTTCGAACTAATTACAAGTGAATTAGCGATTGAAACAGCTAAAAAATTAGCTGCTACTGAAGGAATTCTAACAGGAATATCATCAGGTGCTGCAGTTGCTGCGGCATTACGTGTTGCGAAAAAACTTGGAAAAGGTAAAACTGTTGTTGCACTTCTACCTGACACAGGTGAACGTTATTTATCAACAGGTATTTTCAATAAAGAATAAATGTTACATCAAAAAACTCCTGTCACTTCATGATGACAGGAGTTTTATTTTAGGAAATTTCACCATTTCTTAATTTATGAATAAAACTTTCTAGACGTTCGATTGCTTTTTTCAAACTATCTAATGAGTAGGCATAAGAAATTCGAACGAATCCTTCTCCACTTTCACCAAAGGCAGATCCCGGAACAACCGCTACACGTTCTTCTTGCACTAATTTCGTCGCAAATTCCTCAGAAGTCATGCCAAATTGAGAAATATTTGGGAAAATGTAGAACGCTCCAAATGGTTCAAAACATGGAATCCCTAATTCTTCCATTTTTTTCAATAAATAACGTCTGCGTTGATTATAACTTTCTCGCATTTCAATCACATCATCATCACAATTTTTCAAAGCATCAATTCCCGCATATTGGCTTGTCGTTGGAGCTGCCATAATCGTAAATTGATGAATTTTAATCATTTGTTTCATCAACACTTCAGGAGCTAGAGTATACCCCATTCTCCATCCAGTCATCGCAAAAGCTTTTGAGAACCCATTGATTAAAACGGTTCTTTCTTTCATCCCTTCAATTTCCACAATACTTACATGACGATTTCCTGTATACGTTAATTCAGAATAAATTTCGTCTGAAATCACAACGATATTATGTTTTAAAATTACTTTTGCAATCGCTTCTAAGTCTTCACGACTCATCACCGCTCCTGTCGGATTATTTGGAAAAGACAGGACGATTGCTTTTGTTTTTGGAGTAATCGCTGCTTCTAATTCTTCCGGTGTTAAACGGAATTGATTTTCCTCTTTTAGAGGAATTCTTACAGGTACTCCATTCGACAACACAATACATGGTAAATATGATACATAACAAGGTTCACAGAAAATCACTTCATCTCCTGGATTTAATAAAGCTCGCATTGCTAAATCAATTGCTTCGCTTCCTCCAATCGTTACAAGAGCCTCCGTCATTGGATTATAAGTAACTCCTTGTTTACGTTCGATATAACGACAAATTTCTTGACGTAATTCTTTCAAACCCGCATTGGCTGTGTAAAAAGTTCTTCCTTTTTGAAGAGAATAAATCCCTTCTTCTCTTACATGCCACGGAGTATCAAAATCAGGTTCCCCTACCCCTAAACTGATGACATCTTCTAATTCATTCGCAATATCAAAAAAACGACGAATTCCAGATGGTTTAATTCCTGTTACTTTATGACTTAATAATGATTCAATCATGGAGTAACCACCATCCGTTTATCTCCAGTCTTTCCAATAAACATTGTGCCATGGTCTTTATATTGTTTTAATACAACATGTGTCGTAGTTGATTGTACTTCATCAATAACAGATAAACGACTAGATACAAACGCGGCAATATCTCTCATTGGTGCTTTTTTCAATTTCACCATAAAATCATATCCACCAGACATTAAATATAAATCTTCCACTTCTGGGAAATGATAAATTTTTTCTGCAATACGGTCAAATCCCATTCCTCGTTGAGGGTTTACTTTTAACTCGATAACAGCAGACACATTCACATCATCTGTTTTTTCCCAGTTAATTAATGTATGATAGCCACAAATGACCTTTTGTTCTTCTAATTCTTTAATTCTACGTTGAACTTCATCTGGTTCAATCGCTAATAAGGTCGCAATTTCTTCTATTGTTAAGCGACTATTTTTTTCGATTAATTTTAAAATTTGTTCATTTACATCTTTGAACATATTTCTTCCTCCTATACTAATTCTCTTCTTGAAGAAATCTATCTTCTCTATTGTATCCTACTTTTCCTAAAAAAACTAATGCTTTATTCGATTTTTCTTTTATTTTCTCGCCCATTTACTAAAGGCATCTAAGGAATGGTGCATGAACTGACGAGATTGCTTTTGAATTTTCTCAAACAACGTTTTCTTTTTCATCGGCACATGGATCACAGGTTTTTGAATGCTTGGTTCTTCAAGTTCTAATCCATGTTTTACGATAAACGCTTGAACTTCTGCATTATGCTTTCCTTGCTTCATACGACTTGCAATTTTCGTTTCCAGTAAAATACTACTTTCCTGAATCGTAAAGGAATGTTCTTTTTTTGATAATAATGCCATCATTTCTATTCCGCTATAACAACAAGCGCTTAGCATCATTGCTAAATAATAAGGTTGTTGATGGACAAAGCATAATTCTTGGTACGATTGGAATTTTCTCTGATGGAGATTTTCCAGCACTTCCATCATTCGAGTAGCTTCAGTTTGATTTCCAAAATAAGTAAAAGCTTTTCCTAAAACTTCCACTATCTGCCTGAGTACTTGACGCGCATCTGTAGAAGCTTGAAAAATACGATTCATTTCTTCTTCCACAGTCTGTTTCGCTAAAGATAGTTTTTTCTTGCAATCAATTTTTTGCAAACTAATAAGAGTCGCTACTTTATTCCCATCTACACATTCTAATAATAAATCCAGCAATTCTTCTAATCCAAACGCTGGAAGGTGTACTGACTCATAGATAGGATAGGGTTTTGCCATAACATTAATAATGCCTTTTACAGGAAGTGATAAATCCACTAACTGACTTTGAAATTGTTCAGCTTTTGTACCAATGGATTGCGTTAAGGCAATAATTGTTGGGAGATGATTAGCAATTCTGAATAACGATTCTTTTGTTTCCAGCGAAAATTCATCACTAGAACCATTCAGGCAATAAATACATGCATCATAATTGAATGACGTTGGAAGTTCCTGTAATAACGAAACCTCATCCACTTGAAATTGTGGAATATTTTCGTTTTTCTTTAAATCAAATAAAGATTGTATCAACGTTGTTTTTCCAACACCAGCCTCGCCTAACACTAACAGACGATACGTTGGCAATTGTTGCCATTGACTTTCTAGTGCTTCTTGAAAAATGCTTGCCACTTCCACTATTCTCTCTCCCTTCCATAACGCACTTATCATACCATATTCTCCCTAAAAACTCTTGCTTCATAATGGTTAAATTTTTATTAGGATTTTTGAAATGTTAAAGAAAAAAGGCAGAAACTAAAAAAACTTCTACCCGTTTATATCTATTTACTACTTTTTATACGTACTCTAATTATAACACGCAAAAAAGGAAATGACTTTTTATAGTAGCGCAAGCGAGGCTGCTTGCGTCTTTCGCTACAATTCAAAAAGACTTTTCCACCAACTCTTAAACGTTCTCTAATAGGTTAACGCCCCAAGAGAAAAGACTTTCACAGTAGCAAAAATGGTAGAAGCTACTTTACTAGCTTCTACCATTTGGAAAATTTGAGACTTATGGCTCAAATTTTAGCCATGAGATTCGCTTTTGCGAAACTGCTGGTGTCCATTTGCTACTTCAGACAAGTCTTATTCAAAATATATATTAGGCTAACGAGCCCATGGGATCCCATGGTGCTAATACAATTGGTTCAGCATTAAATGCCGCTAATTGCTCAGCTGTTAAGAATTCTTTACGAACTACGATTTGATACGTAAATTCATCCATCCATTCATCTGACATCATCCAGAATCCATCGACCCCAGATTTTTCTCCCCAACTATTTTCTACTTTCCAACGAGTTGGTTTTCCATTTACTAAATCTACCCCAGTTAATACCATGGCATGTGTCATTAAACTTTCTCCATATTCTAAGCGTTCCGCTTTAGAAAGTTTGAAATCTAACCCCAATAAACCTTTCAAATCATAATGATCCATTGCCATCAATCCAGTATCACGTCCTGAGAATTGACCTACATCACAACCAAACCAAATTGATTCGCCTTGTTCTAATTGTTGAATCGCAAGTTTCTTGAAAGTATCCATTTCTACATTTAAGTATTTGACAGGAGTTCCTCCAACAACGTTTCCTAACATTTCAACAGTATAAGAGCGATTATAAGGCTTGTCTGCTGTTGGTGCATTAATAATTGATACATATTGATCTAAATCTAATCCAACAAACTGTTTATAAAATGTTTGTGGTGTTAAATTTTCATAGTGATGATATTCTTTATCTTTATCACGATAAGAAAAATCAAACACTTCTGGTGGAGTTCCTAAACTGATTGCTAGTAAATCATAGACTTCCTTCATCAATTGTTTACGAACTTCCAAGATTTTTTCTTCAGTAGCTCCCCCTGCTACTAAATCTCTTAAAATCTTCGCATCTTCGCGAAGTTTTTTGTTTAAGTATTTATTCAACTCTCCTGAAGCTGAACTACTAAAACTTTCTGGCATTACTGCCTTTGGTACAACACCGTATTTATTAAAGATGGAAACAATCATATCCCATTGTCCACCATCTTGTTGCGGTGTTTGAAGTAAGAAGGCAACATTACGACTTGTAATGTCTTCATGAGCCGTTTTTAAAATATTCTCATGGAAGAAATTCGCCTTCTCATATTTATCCCAGAAAAAAGTATAGCTTTGAGAAAGTTCAAATTCCTCTAGCTTAAACTCATTAAAGATTTTATGACGGAACGTGTTTAACGCAGCAAACATCCAACATCTCCCAGATTGTTTTTGGTTTGCCACCTTTCCATGTTCCAAATCAATGGAATAAACAGGTGGGTTTTTCACGATGGCTTCTACATTTTGGCTAGAAGCGTGAATCCCATTTTTCACAGTTGCATGTTGTGCAACTTTCTTTTGTCCGTCAGCTTGAAATTTTTGACGGAACTCATCAGTCATGTCTTTTGTTAAAAACATATACTCATCTCCTTTTCCTTTTGTATTCTACATCATACTCCTCTTATGCTATTTCTTTCAAGTGAAAAGAGAGTATTTTAATAAAAACTAAAATAAAAACACTGTAGAAATTTCTACAGTGCCTCATTCTTAAAAATTCACTAATCTTTGTGCTTGATCTAATTCAAAAGCTCTTACTTCACGAGGTAAGAAACGACGAATTTCATCTTCGTTATATCCTACTTGGAATCTCTTTTCATCCAACATAATTGGACGACGTAACAAGCCTGGGTTTTCTTGAATTAAAACAAATAATTGATTCAAAGGAACTTCATCTAAATCTAAGTTTAATTCTTGGAATGCCTTTGAACGTGTTGAAATAATCTCTTCTGTTCCATCTTCCGTCATACGTAAAATATTTTTAATTTCGTCAATTGTTAATGGTTCAGAGAAAATATTTCTTTCAGTATATGCGATAGTGTGTTCTTCTAACCAAGCACGTGCTTTACGGCATGAAGTACAACTTGGTGATGTGTATAATGTAACCATAAATCGCTCCTTCTCGATGAGCTAGTTTAGATGGGCTCATCACGCTTTATATTATATATTATTTTTAGAATAAAATCTATACATTTTTCGAATCACTCTCTTCTATCTTATACTATTTTAAATTATCTAATGCAGCTATTCTTTCTTTAACACTATCATATTGTTCTTGATATGTTGCTTGT